>NZ_JBHYZV010000145.1:0-9032 GCF_042753905.1 Streptomyces sp. NPDC059248
GGCCCGGGGCGGCCCCGGAACCCTCGTCGTGCCGTGTTCCGGCACCTGTCATGGAACGGTTTCCCGTGGATTATCTCTCCGCCAATGTCCCGCGCGCGTTCATCACAACCGCCGTCCTGGCCGCCTTGGCGGCGACGGTCGCCGTCTACGCGGTGGCTCGGGGCCGCAGCCGCAGGCCGGTGTCCTGGGCGCTGGCCACCGCCGCCGCGGCGGCGGTCCTGATGCTCACCCTCCCGCCGGTCGGCGCGGGCCTCCATACCTCGATCACATGCTCCACCAGTGTCGATCTCGCCAACCGGATCCTCTTCGCCGAGGGATGGCTCAACGTCGCCCTGTTCGTTCCCGTCGGCTTCTTCGGGGCGCTCGCGTCCCGTCGTCCGCTCGCCGTCGCCGCGGCCGGGACGCTGCTGTCGGCGGTGATCGAGACCGTGCAGGCGCTCCTCCCCCGACTGGGCCGGGGCTGTGACTCCGGCGACCTGGTGATGAACGCGCTGGGGACGGCGCTCGGCGCGGGGACCGCCGCGGTCTGCTGGTACGCGGCGGACCGCGCCGGGCGGTTCCGGTGGGCCCGGCAGTCGTGACGGGGCGGCCGGGCCCGGCACCGCGTACGGGCCTCAGGGCTTGCGGGCCACCGCCCCGTACATCGCGATATCGCGGTCGTCGCAGGCGGGCGCGCCGGGGTCGGGCCGCCAGTGGTGGACCTGGCGGAGCCCGGGTTCGACCAGGTCGAGTCCGGTGAAGAACGCCTCGGCCTCGGCGCGGGTCCGCAGTCTCATGGGCATACCCCGGTGTTCGTACTCCCGGGCCACCCGGCCGACCTCGTCGGGGGCGAAGTCGGCGGTGCCGATGGTCATGGCGAGGAAGCTGCCGGACGGGAGGGGGTCGAGCAGGCGGCGTACGAGGGTGTGGTCCTCGGGCGGCATGATGAAGTGGAGCATGCCGATCACCATGAGGCCGACCGGCCGGCCCAGGTCGAGGATGTCCTGGAAGGCGGGTGACCGGAGGATCGCGTCCGGGTCGCGCATATCGGCGTCGACATAGGCGGTGCGGCCCTCGGGCGAGCTGGTGAGCAGGGCCCGGGCGTGGGCGAGCACGATGGGGTCGTTGTCGACGTAGACGATGCCGGCGTCGGGGCGTTCCTTCTGGGCGATCTCGTGGAGGTTGGGCGAGGTCGGCAGGCCGGTGCCGATGTCGAGGAACTGGCGGACGCCCTCGTCGCGGGCGAGGTGGCGGGCCGCGCGGTGCATGAAGGCGCGGTTGGCGCGCATATGCACGGGGAGGGCGGGCCATTCGGCGCACATGGCGTCGCCCGCTTCGACGTCGACCTGGTAGTGGTCCTTGCCTCCGAGTATGTAGTCGTAGACGCGTGCCGAGTGCGCCTTGCCGGTGTCGATGCGGTCCACCGGGTCCCGCCCGTTCAGTGCCATGTGGTCAGCTCCCCTTGGGTCGTTCGGGTGATCAGGGAGTGTAGGCGGCCGGGCGGCGAACGCGCGCCCGGCCGCCGTATCGGTCATTCCCCGGGGGCGCCGGTCTCGGTGAGGGTGCCGTCGGCGAGCCGCAGCCGCCGTTCGACGCCGATCCGGGCGAGGAAGCTCTCGTCGTGGCTGACGACGACGAACGCGCCGCGGTAGGAGCCGAGGGCGCCCTCCAGCTGGCCGACGCTGACGAGGTCGAGGTTGTTGGTGGGTTCGTCGAGGAGGAGGAGCTGGGGCGCCGGGTCGGCGCAGAGGACGCAGGCGAGGGTGGCCCGCAGCCGTTCGCCGCCGGACAGGACGCCCGCGGGCAGATGGGCGCGGGCGCCGCGGAAGAGGAAGCGGGCGAGCAGGGTCAGCCGTTCGGCTTCCGGGCGGCCGGGCGCGGCGGCGGCGAAGTTCTCGGCGACGGTGCGGTCGAGGTCGAGCAGGTCGAGCCGTTGGGAGAGGTACGCGACGCGTCCGCCGGCCCGGGTGACGGTGCCGTCGCCGGGGGCGAGGTCGCCGTTGATCAGGCGGAGGATCGTGGACTTGCCCGCGCCGTTGGGGCCGGTGAGGGCGATCCGTTCGGGGCCGCGGATGGACAGGTCGACACCGGTGCCGCCGAGGACGTCGCGGTCGCCGAGGCGGACGCGCAGCCCTTCGCCGTGGAAGAGGGTGCGTCCGGCGGGGACGGTGGTGTCGGGCAGGTCGAGGGCGATGCGCTGGTCGTCGCGGAGCGCGCGTTCGGCTTCGTCGAGGCGGGTCCTGGCGTCGGAGACCCGGGCGGCGTGGGTCTGGCCGGAGCGGCCCGCGGCCTCCTGGGCGCCGCGTTTCATGTTTCCGGCGAAGATCCGGGGCAGTCCGGCGTTCTTGAGGTTGCGGGCGGCGTTGCTCGCGCGCCGTTCGGCGCGTTCGCGGGCCTGTTGCATCTCCCGCTTCTCCCGCTTGAGTTCCTGCTCGGCGTTGCGGACGTTCTTCTCGGCGACGTCCTGTTCGGCGCGTACGGCCTCCTCGTAGGCGGTGAAGTCGCCGCCGTAGAGGCGGAGTCCACCGGGGCCGAGCTCGGCGATGCGTTCCATGCGGTCGAGGAGGGCGCGGTCGTGGCTGACGAGGAGGAGGGTGCCGGGGAAGCCCTCCAGGGCGTCGTGGAGGCGGTGGCGGGCGTCGAGATCGAGGTTGTTGGTGGGTTCGTCGAGGAGGAGGACGTCGGGGTTCCGCAGGAGTTGGGCGGCGAGGCCGAGGGTGATGATCTGGCCGCCGCTGAGAGTGCTCAGCCGGCGGTCGAGAGCGAGCCGGGTGAGGCCGAGCCGGTCGAGCTGGGCGCGGGTGCGTTCCTCGATGTCCCAGTCGTCGCCGATGGTGGTGAAGTGGCTCTCGTCGACGTCGCCGGATTCGACGGCGTCGATGGCGCGGATGACGGCGTCGACGCCGAGGACTTCGGCGACGGCGAGGTCGCCGGTGAGCGGGAGGGTCTGCGGCAGGTAGCCGAGGGTGCCGTCGACGGTGACGGTTCCTGCGGTGGGGCGCAGCTCTCCGGCGATCAGACGGAGCAGGGTGCTCTTGCCGGAGCCGTTGGGGGCGACGAGGCCGGTGCGGCCGGGGCCGATGGCGAACGACAGTCCGGTGAGGACGGGGGTGTCGTCGGGCCAGGCGAAGGACAGGTCGGAGCAGATGACGGAGGCGTCGGGCACGGTGGATACCTCGTGGGGGTACGGGAACGGAGACGGTGTTCCGTCCCGGCGGACGAAAGGGCGGCGCACCGGCGGAAGCGCCGGTGGGTAGGGCAGGACGACAGGGCCGTACCGACGGTGCTCGTACACACCGGTCGTCGGCGATCCGATCCGGGTCTCACCCGGAGATGTCGTCGTCTCCTGCCACGCCTGCCATGTCGGCCGCTCCTCGTATCGTGATCACGGGCGGCGCCACGCTATCAGACGCGTGGCGTGGGGCGCCGCGATTATCGCCGTGCTTGTCCCGGTGACCGTATCGGGGTGACCGCCCCGTCGAGTGGTGTGGCCGGTCCGTACCGGGAGCGGCTCCGGGTCGCCGGTTCGTGCGGCGTTCGCCCGGGGTCCACCGGGCCGGGACGGGGGCGGGGAACCCGGTGGCCCGGACGGACACACCATGATCGAATAGCGGGATGACGTCATTCTGGACCGGTCGGCGGGTACGTCTGCGCGCCGTGGAACCGGACGACTGGGCCGCGTTCATGCGCTTCGACGAGCACTCCGGGGACCAGCGCTCCGGTGAGGCGCTGCACCCTCCGCGCTCGGCCGAGGGCTATCGCGCCTGGGCGAAGGAGCAGTCCGTGGCCGAGCCCCGGGACGGCTGCTTCCGGGTGGTGGTCGAGGCGCTCGACGGCGGGGCGGTGGTCGGCACGATGAACAGCCACGACGTCGATACGGTGGCCGGCCGGTTCCGGTACGGGATCGGGATCGGTTCGGAGCACCAGCGCCGGGGGTACGCGGCCGAGGCGGTGGTGCTGTTCCTGCGCTTCATGTTCGCCGAGCGGCGCTTCCACAAGTGCGAGGTGGAGGTGTACGCGTACAACGAGGCGTCCGTCGCGCTGCACCGGCGGCTGGGGTTCGTGGAGGAGGGGCGGCTGCGCGACCACGCCTTCCTCGCCGGGCGGCACCGGGATCTGGTGATCATGGGGCTGCTGGCCGACGAGTTCGAGGAGCGGTACGGATTCGGCGACCTCTGACCGAGCCCCGGCCCGCGGGTGCGGTGCCGGACGCGCCGCGGGACCCTCACCCCGTGCGGCGGCAGACCAGGTAGAGGTGCTCCTCGGTGACGGCGTCGGGCAGGGGTGGGGTGAAGGTGTCGCTCTGCTCCCAGAGCGGGGTCGCTCCCGCCCCGCCGACGACGGTCTTGAAGTGGTCGGCGGCGAAGCTGGTGACGCGGATCGGGCGGCCCATGAACTCCACGCCGAGGTCCTCGACGTCCAGGGCGACGGTGGCGAGGGCGAGATGGCCGCCGGGGGTGAGGGCGCGGACGAGACGGCCGAGGAGGCGGGTCTGGTCGGCGCGGGGCATCTGGAGGAGGGCGAAGTAGACGCAGACGGCGTCGTAGCCGCCTTCGGGCAGGTCGAGTTCGCGGATGTCGGCGTGGACGAACGACGCCCCGGGGACCCGGCGGGTGGCGAGGTCGGTCATGACGGGTGAGACGTCGACACCGGTGACATGGTGGCCGGCGGCGGCGAGGGTCTCGGCGGTGGGGCGGCCGGTGCCGCTGCCGACGTCGAGGACGCGGCTGCCGGGCGCGAGGCGGGCGAGCAGTTGATCGAGTGACGCGCGGCGGCCGGGCGTCTCGGCGAAGACCTCTTCGTAGGAGGCGCCGATCGCGTCGAAGACCGCCGCGGCGTCGCCCGCCGGGTCGGGAGCGGGGCCCGCGGGGGAATCGGGGGTGGGGGTGGTGGCCATACGGGTCCCCGTCCCCGCCGCGTTCGCCGCCGAAACGCCCGCCGGGTCGGGGCGTCGCCCCGGAATCTCGGTAATCAAGTTTGACTAAATGCCGCACGGGTACTACTGTCAGCGTAGTCAAGTTTGATCAGTACCTGTGAGGAGAGCACGTGACCCAGCTGCCCGACGCCGGATACACCCCGACCGCGGAGGACCTCGCCGGGATCGACGCCTGGTTCGCCGAGTACGACGCGGCCGCGGCCCGGCGCGACGTCGAGGCGATGGCCGACCGGGCGGTCTTCCCGCTCAATCTCGTCAGCGACGACTCCGCCGGCGACGGCGTCACCGCCCAGTGGGACCGGCGGCAGTTCGTCGAGACCATGACCCATGTCATGGGCGACGGGTCCGAGGACATCGACTTCGCGTCGGTCCGTACGCCCGTCTTCCTGAGCGCGGCCATGGCCGTGGTCTTCACCGACTCGACCATGACCGCGGGCGGCACCACCCAGCGGCTGCGGTACGCCGACATCCTGGTCAAGCAGGGTGGGGCATGGGCGTTCCAGACCATGATCCAGGGCGGCTGGGGCGACAATCTGCGCTGACGCGCGAAGCACGGTGCGGGGGTACGGCACGGACGCCGTACCCCCGCACCGCTTTCACCGGTCCGGCCGGGGGCGGTCCGGGGAGCGTGGCGGGCCTCCGGAGCCGTACGACCACTCCCCCGGCACCACGCCCCGGCTCACGGGAAAACCCGGTGGACGCGTCCCGGGGCGGGTTACTAAGGTGGGCGCCATGTCCAGCCCCGAGGCCTCAAGACGCTAGCCACCGGCTCTCCGGTGGCCTTCCGCCCCGCCGTGTGACCCGGCGCCGTCCCGTTGCGGACCGCGTACGGATGTTCCGGCTCGCGCGCGGTTCCTCGGAGCGCCCCTCGCCACGGGCTTCTTCTTCCCGGTGTCCCGGAACTCTTCCGGTGTGCCGGGCTTTCCCCCTCACCGGACGACCGTGCCGTTCCGCCGTCGCCGTGCTCCGCGCACGGCCGGTGCCGCGGTCCCGTCGCCGGTTCGCCCACCCGTGGTGACACCGCGCGCCCGAGCGGGCGACGACGGACGGTGGACGTTTGACGTTCCGACGGACGCTCCGACGACTCCGTCCGGTCACGCCCGGGGCGACGGCGCGGTGTGCCGCGGCCTGTCGACGACCCGACACGGGTTGTGGAGTGTGCTGTGCCATTCGCTGTATACATGCTGGGGCTCGCTGTGTTCGCGCAGGGTACGTCCGAGTTCATGCTCGCGGGGCTCGCCCCGGACATCGCCGCCGACCTCGATGTGTCGGTGGCCGCGACCGGGGCGCTGACCTCGGCCTTCGCCGTAGGAATGATCGTCGGTGCGCCGTTGATGGCGGTGCTCAGTCTGCGCTGGCCCCGACGGCGGGCGCTGCTGATCTTCCTCGCCGTCTTCATGGCCGCCCATGTCGTGGGCGCGCTCACCACCGATTTCGGGGTCCTGCTCGCGACCCGGGTCGTCGGCGCCCTGGCGAACGCGGGCTTCGTCGCGGTCGGTATGGCGACCGCGACCGGTCTGGTGCCCGCCGACGCCAAGGGCCGGGCCGTATCCGTCCTGATCTCCGGGATCACCCTCTCCATCGTCGCGGGGGTGCCCGCGGGCGCGGTCCTGGGCCAACTGTGGGGCTGGCGGGCCGCGTTCTGGGCGGTGGCCCTGGTCTGTGTGCCCGTGGTGCTCGCGATCGTCCGGTCGATCCCCGCGTCGATCCCCGCGCGGGCGCCGTCCTCCGCCGGGGACGTACCGGGTGCCGGCCCCGGCACCGGCGCGGAGGCGCCGAGCGCCCGGCGTGAACTGCGCGCGCTGCGGCGGCCCCGGCTGCTGGTCACCCTGGCGGTCGCGGCCCTGGCGAACGCGGCCACCTTCGCCACCTTCGCGTTCCTGGCGCCGGTGATGACGGATGTCGCCGGGTTCGCCGAGCACTGGATGCCGGTGGTGCTGGTGGTGTTCGGCGTCGGCTCGTTCGCCGGGGTCACCCTGAGCGGACGGATGGCCGACCGCCGTCCGATGCGGCTGCTGGTGCCCGGCGGCGCGGCGCTGCTCGTCGGATGGGCCGCCTTCGCCCTGGGCGCGGGGTACGGGCCGGTGGCGCTGCCGCTGGTCCTGGTGCAGGGGATGCTGTCGTTCGCGGTCGGTTCGACCCTCATCACCCTGGCCGTGTACGCGGCGTCCGAGGCGCCGACGCTGGGTGGTTCGTACGCCACGGCGGCCCTGAACGTCGGGGCGGCGATCGGCCCCGGGATCGCGGGGGCGGCGATCGGTGCCGGGCTCGGCTACCGGTCGGCCCTGTGGTCGAGCGCGCTGCTGGTGGCGGTGGCGCTCGTCGTGGCGGCGGTAGCACGGGCGGCGGAGGTGCGGCGGACCGCGGTGTCCTGAGGGACGGTGCGGCGGCCGGTTCGCCCGTGGGGGCGGAGCCGGCCGCCGGGCCCACGAGGGCGCCGTGCGGGCGGGTGACGCGGTGGGGCCGTACGGAGGACGGATGGGTCCGTCGGGACCGGGGGCACGGTCCGCGACCCTAGGGTGCGGGCCATGACGCGTCTTCATGCTCCGTTCCGTATCGTGGCCGCCGCCGTCGCGCTGGTCTGCGCGGCGTCCTGGCCCGCGACGGCCGACGACGGCTGGGTGCCCACGGGCCCCGGGATCACCTCCGGCGTGAGCGGGATCGCCACCGCGGCGTCCGGCGCCGACCCGGGCGATCTGCTGGTAGTCCACGACAACAAGCGGACGGGGCAGCCCCGGGTGTCCCGGGTGCGGATCGCCGCGGACGGGTCGGCGGAGGCCCTGCCGCTGCGCTGGGACGGGCCGCGGCTGCCGGTCGATCTGGAGGCGTTGAGCGATGTGCCGGGCCGCCCCGGGGAGTTCGTCGCGCTGGAGAGCTCGGGCCGGGGCTATCACCTGCGGCTACGGGACCGTTCGGTCGGCGTGGTACGGGAGTTCACGGTGCCGGGTGTCGTGACCGGGGACAATTACGAGAGCTTCGCCCTGGCGCGGCGGGGCGGTCGGCTGGTGGCGCTCTGGGCGCATCGCGGGCAGGACGCCGATCCGGGCTCGGTCCGGCTGGCCCGGCTGGAGTGGGAGACGCTCCGGTTCGGGCCGCCGCGCGCGGTGGACGTCACGGTGCCGTATCCGGCGGAGCGTGTACGTCACATCAGCGACGCCGATGTGACGTACTCGGGTCGGCTGGTGACGTCGGCGGCGTCCGACCCGGGTGACGACGGGCCGTTCCGCAGCGCCGTGTACGACCTGGGGCGGATCGTGATCGGCGCGGCCGGCGAGCCCGTGCTGGAGCGGCGGGCGCGGCCGCTGCGGCTCGGTGTGTTCGGCGGGCACAAGGTGGAGGCGGTGGCCTGCGTCTCGGACGCGCCGCGAACCGTCCTGGGCACGGACGACGAGAACCTGGGCGGTTGGGTGCGCCGGGACGACGTGTGCCGGCCGGGGGCGGTCGGTTAGCCCGGAGGCTCCGGGGCGCCGCGCCCCGGATACCCGGGGCCGTGGTCGCTCGCGGTGCCGGCTCGTGGGCTTGCCACGGGGTCGGCCAGGGGCTTGCCCGCGGGAGTGCTCTCGATGTCGAGTGCCGGGGTTCAGTGGTCGTCGGGGTCCGCCGCGTGGGCGGCCATGATGTCGGTCTCGTACTGGTCGACGACCTGTTCGGCGGTGCGTCCGGTGTAGCGCGCCACCTCGTCGACGGTGGCGACGGCCCAGTTGGCGAGGGACAGGGCGAAGGCGAGGACGGCGTCCGGGCCCTGGGTGCGCCGGACGCCGATGAGGAAGGCGAGATTGAGATAGGGCACCAGCTCGGGCGGCTGTTCCGTGTTCTGTCTGACCAGGGCGATCGTGGTCCGGGTCGCCTTGGCGCGCAGCGGTAGCAGCCGTTCGCGTTCGGCGTGGACCTCGGCGGCCAGTTCTCGGCGGGTCTTCCTGTCCACGTGGTCCTCCCCGGGTGTGCGCGGCGCTGTCGGCCGCGTTCCCACGGGCGTTCACGGTACGGAAGCGGGGCGGTTCCGGTGGGGGAAACGGTGTGGCATGACCCGGGGGTGGGGCCGGGCGCGTATACGTGCCCGGGATTGGACTGGTGTTCCGTTCCGACCGGTGTCCCGTCCCGCGCCGGGGGTGGGCGC
>NZ_JBHYZV010000146.1:0-8386 GCF_042753905.1 Streptomyces sp. NPDC059248
TTACATTCCGAACCCGGAAGCTAAGCCTTTCAGCGCCGATGGTACTGCAGGGGGGACCCTGTGGGAGAGTAGGACGCCGCCGAACAATCATTACAGGAGAGGGCTCTGGCCCCTTGAGACACAGTCTCGGGGCCAGGGCCCTTTTCGCATTTACGGGCCGATGTCCGGCGACCGGGCCGGCCGGAGTGCCGGTCGGGTGGTGACTCGCGGAGGGCGCCGATCTTCTTGCGCCGGATGGTTCGAAGCATCCCCGACTCGGGGTATGATTTACCTCGTTGCCGCAGCGCAGCAGGCCCCAATAGCTCAGTCGGTAGAGCGTCTCCATGGTAAGGAGAAGGTCTACGGTTCGATTCCGTATTGGGGCTCGGTACAGCAGAAGGCCCCCGCCGAACGGCGGGGGCCTTCTGCGTGTTCTCAGGCGCTTTCGGCCTTCCGTACGGGCTCGGGGGTCCGGTCCGGCTCCGGGATACGGAGCGCCAGGATGGCCATGTCGTCCGAGGCGGGTTCCGCGGCGAAGCGCTCCACCGCGCGCATGACGCGGGCGGCGACCGCGCCGGCCGTCAGGCCCGTACACGAGGTGAGGACATCGGCCAGGCCGTCGTCGCCCAGCATGCGGGTGCCCTCGCGGCGTTCGGTGATGCCGTCGGTGACGCAGAGGAGGACATCGCCGGGGGCGAGGATCACGGACTCCTCGTGGAGCTCCAGATCGTCCATGACACCCAGCAGGGGCTGGGGCTCGGCGGGGGAGTCGACCGTGCCGTCCGGGCGGAGCCGCAGCGGCAGCGGATGGCCCGCGCAGACGACCTTGAGATGGGCGCTGCCGTCCTCCTGGGGCCACAGCTCGCCGTAGAGCAGGGTGAGGAAGCGGCTGCGGGAACCCTCGTCGAGGATGGCCGCGTTGAGGCGTTCGAGGACCGCGGGGCCGCCGAAGCCCTCACGGGCCAGCAGGCGGAGCGCGTGGCGCGCGAGACCGGTCACCGCGGCGGCCTCCGGGCCCGTACCGCAGACATCGCCGATGGCGAAGCCGTAGGCACCGTCCCGGATCGGGAAGACGTCGTAGAAGTCGCCGCCGACCTCGTTGCCCTCGCCCGCCGCGCGGTAGATGACCTCCACCTCGACGCCCGGGATCTGCGGGGACTCCGGTGGCAGCAGGCTGCGCTGGAGGGACTGGCTGATGGCGACGCGCTCCGAGTACAGCCGGGCGTTGTCGAGGGCGAGGGCCGCCCGGCGCGACAGGTCCTCGGCGAGTTCGAGGATCTCCTGGCGGAAGTGTTCGTCCGTGGGCTTGCCGAGGGTGAGCATGCCGATCACCCGGTTGCGGGCGACCAGCGGCAGGACGACGGTCTCGCCGCCGACGGCCGCGGCGATGGCGAGGGTGTTGCCGATGCCCGACGAGACGGGCGACGACGAGCCGAGGCCCAGTTCGCGCTTGGAGGTCTCCAGGGCGGCCTGCTGGGCGGCCTTGGCCGGGGCGGTCCACACCCGGGCGCCCGGTGTGCGGACCGGCTCCGGCGGGGCGACGCTGGACAGCAGGTCCTTCAGCCCGTCGATGCGTTCCTCGTCCTCGTGGAGGACATAGCTCAGATACGGGTCCGACGCCGGGTCGGCGATCGTGTAGACCGCGCACCAGGTCGCCAGGGTGGGGACCGTCATCTGGGCCATCAGGGCCAGGGTCTGGTCCCGGTCGAGCGTTCCGGCGAGCAGATCGGACGCCTCGACGAGGAAGGAGAGGGAGCCGCGGCGCAGCCGTTCCAGTTCGCCGAGCCGGGCGGACTCGACGGCCAGGGCGATCCGGTCGGCGGCGAACTGGAGCCGCAGGGCCTCCTCGTTCGTATAGCGGCCCGCGGACTCGGCGGCGACGCCCAGGGAGCCGGTGAGCCTGCCCTCGACCTTGAGGGGGACGGTGACGACGGACCGCATCCCGGTGGTGTTGAGCAGAGGGACCGCGCCGGGGACCGAGGTCAGGTCGTCGTGGACCGCGGGCATCCGGGCGGAGCCGTACCGTCCGGTGCCGGCCTCGACGGGGACGCGGGCGAAGCGCTGCCGGGCGGATGGCAGGCCCGTGGTGGCGCGTACCTCCAGCTCCGTCTCGTCGTCTGTGGCGAGCAGCAGGAAAGCGGCGTCGCCGTCGAGCATGTCACGGGCGCGTTCGACCGTGCGCTGGAGGAGTCCGTCGAGATCGTCGGGGGCCGGGGAGCCGATGAAGACCTCGAAGGGGTCCGCCGCGTGCGGTTCGATACCGCTCTCGGCGGCCGCGTTGACCCGGTGCGGGGTCTGGAGGACGGCGCGCTCGTCGTCCCGTACCAGCAGACAGACCGTGGAGGGTTCGCCGCCGGTGTCGCGGACCCGCAGATGGGAGGCGTAGACGGGGATGACCCGGCCCTCGGTGTCCCGGATGCCGTAGCTGCCCTCCCAGCGGGAGAGCTGGAGGGCGTCGGCGATCCCGGTGCTGGTACCGGGGGTGTGGGGCCAGGCCGCGAGATCCGAGAGGGGCTTGCCGACGACCTGGTCGGCGGGGTACCCGAAGAGGTGTTCCGCGTCCTCGTTCCAGACGGAGATCGCGCCGGCGCGGTCGATCTGGGCGACGGCGACCCGGACGCGTTCGTCGGCGACCGGCAGCATGGGGGTGGGGAGGACGGGGCCCGCGGAGCGGGTGCCCACGGGGCGCTGCGGGAGGTCGAGCTGGAACCATACCTGCTTGTACGTGGCCGTGTACTCGACGCCCCAGCGGGAGGCGAGGGCGGCGCAGAGCTGGAGTCCGCGGCCGTTCTCGCTGTCCAGCGGGGCGAGGACATGGCTGCCCTGGAGCGGGATCTCACGTTCCGGGTAGCGGTCGGCGACCTCGATCCGGACGGTCTCGTCGGTGCGCAGACAGAGGACATCGGCGGCGGTTCCGGCGTGGACGATGGCGTTGGTGACGAGTTCGCTGGTCAGGACGACGGCGTCGTCGACGATCTCGGCGTGGCCCCAACCGTGGAGGGTGTCGCGTACAAAAGCGCGTGCGGTCGCCACGGACCGTCCGACCGGGTCGAAGGAGGCGGCTGCCCGAGCGGTGATCACTGAACTCCTCGTACGCGTCTCGACGCCCGGCTCTGCCATGATCGGCCCGTCCCTCCCGGTGCCCGGTACCTGTGCTCCCGCCCGTGTCGCCCTGGCCGGGCGGACCGGGGCGGTTGGACAGCCGGATGCCAGGTTACTTACCTTCGCAGTCCGAGCGGATGCCGGTCGCCGTTGTTTCCGCCCTCCGTGGGCGGGGACGTTGTGCGAAGCTGCCGAACTGTTATGGCCTGGTTCGGTGTGGGTGAAACACTGGACACTCACCCGATATGAGCTCGTGAGAACGGTCAACCCCTGCGGGAGGGACACGGTGGAGTCTGGCGTGGCGGCGCGTGGCAAGAACACGCGCGCGAAAGGCGGCCGGTCCCGGAACAACGGGACCACCGAAGTGGACACGGTGGCCCTGAACCGCCTGCTGGCGGCTTTGACATCGATGAGGGACGGGAACTTCCGCAAACGGCTGACCGTGTCCGGCGACGATCTGATGGCGGAGGTCGCCGCCGTCTACAACGAGGTCGCGGACCGCAATCTGCATCTGACGGGCGAGCTGGCGCGGGTGCGGCGGGTCGTGGGACGTGAGGGGAAACTCACGGAGCGGCTGGACACGGGGGCCTGTGAAGGGTCCTGGGCCGCGGCGATCGACGCGTCGAACGCGCTGGTCGACGAGTTGGCGCGGCCGGTGTCCGAGGTGGGCCGGGTGCTGTCGGCGGTCGCCGACGGCGATCTGCAGCAGCGGATGGATCTGCGGTCGCAGGGGACGGACGGGGTGGTCCGGCCGCTGCGCGGGGAGTTCCTCAAGGTGGCGCGGACCGTCAACGGTCTGGTGGACCAGCTGTCCGCGTTCACGGACGAGGTGACGCGCGTCGCGCTGGAGGTCGGTACCGAGGGCAAGCTCGGCGGCCAGGCGCAGGCGCGCGGGATGTCGGGTTCCTGGAAGGACCTGACCGACTCCGTCAATACGATGGCGCAGCGGTTGACGGCGCAGGTGCGGGACATCGCGCTGGTGACCACGGCGGTCGCCAAGGGCGATCTGTCGCAGAAGGTGACGGTGCATGTCGCCGGGGAGATGCTGGAGCTGAAGAACACCGTCAACACGATGGTGGACCAGCTCCAGTCCCTGGGGTCGGAGGTCACCCGGGTCTCGCGCGAGGTGGGGACCGAGGGCATGCTGGGCGGCCAGGCCGTGGTGCCGGGCGTGGACGGCGTGTGGAAGGACCTGACGGACTCCGTCAACAACATGGCGGGGAATCTGACGTCGCAGGTGCGGGCGATCGCCGAGGTGACGACGGCGGTCGCGAGCGGTGATCTGTCGCAGAAAGTGACGGTGAACGCGCGGGGCGAGGTGGCGCAGCTCGCCGAGACCGTCAACCAGATGACCGAGACGCTGCGGACGTTCGCGGACGAGGTGACGCGGGTCGCGAGTGAGGTCGGCGGGGAGGGGCTCCTCGGCGGTCAGGCGCAGGTGCCGGGTGCGGCGGGGACGTGGAAGGACCTGACGGACTCGGTCAATACGGTCTTTCGCAATCTGACCACCCAGGTGCGGGACATCGCGCAGGTGACGACGGCGGTCGCCAACGGCGATCTGTCGCAGAAGGTCACGGTCGACGTGGCCGGGGAGATGCTGGAGCTGAAGAACACCGTCAACACGATGGTGGACCAGCTCCAGTCGTTCGGCTCCGAGGTGACCCGGGTGGCCCGTGAGGTCGGTATCGAGGGCCGGCTGGGCGGTCAGGCGCGGGTGCCGGGTGCGGCGGGGACGTGGAAGGACCTGACGGACTCGGTGAACACCGCGTTCCACAACCTGACCGGTCAGGTGCGGGACATCGCGCAGGTGACGACGGCCGTGGCGCGTGGTGATCTGTCGCAGAAGGTCACGGTCGACGTGGCCGGGGAGATGCTGGAGCTGAAGAACACCGTCAACACGATGGTGGCGCAGTTGTCGTCCTTCGCGGACCAGGTGACCCGGATGGCGCGGGACGTCGGCACGGAGGGCCGGCTGGGCGGTCAGGCGCGGGTCGACGGGGTCAGCGGTACCTGGAAGGAGCTGACCGACTCGGTCAACTTCATGGCCGGGAACCTGACCTGGCAGGTGCGGCAGATCGCCCAGGTGACGACGGCGGTGGCGCGTGGTGATCTGTCGCAGAAGATCGACGTGGACGCCCGGGGCGAGATCCTGGAGCTGAAGAACACCATCAATACGATGGTCGACCAGCTCTCGGCCTTCGCCGACCAGGTGACGCGGGTGGCGCGTGAGGTGGGTACCGAGGGCAGGCTCGGCGGTCAGGCGCAGGTGCCGGGGGTGGCCGGGGTCTGGCGCGATCTGACGGACTCCGTGAACGGTATGGCGGGCAATCTGACCAACCAGGTCCGCAATATCGCGCAGGTCGCGACGGCGGTGGCGCGTGGTGATCTGTCGCAGAAGATCGAGGTCGACGCCCGGGGCGAGATCCTGGAGCTGAAGAACACCATCAATACGATGGTCGACCAGCTCTCCAACTTCGCCGAGCAGGTCACGATGGTGGCCCGTGAGGTGGGTACGGAGGGCATGCTGGGCGGTCAGGCGGAGGTGCAGGGCGTCTCCGGGACCTGGAAGGACCTCACCCAGTCCGTCAACTCGATGGCCAACAATCTGACGTCGCAGGTGCGGAGCATCGCGGAGGTCACCACGGCCGTCGCCAAGGGCGATCTGTCGAAGAAGATCACCGTCGACGCCAAGGGGGAGATCCTCGAACTGGTCACGACCGTCAATACGATGGTCGACCAGCTGTCCGACTTCGCGGACGAGGTGACCCGGGTGGCCCGCGAGGTGGGCACCGAGGGTGTCCTCGGCGGCCAGGCCCGGGTGCGCGGGGTCACCGGTATCTGGAAGGACCTCAGCGACAACGTCAATCTGATGGCGAACAACCTGACCAACCAGGTGCGGAACATCGCCCGGGTGTCGGCGGCGGTCGCCAACGGCGATCTGACGAAGAAGGTGACGGTCGAGGCCCGCGGTGAGTTCGCGGAGCTGGCGGAGACCGTGAACACGATGGTGACGACGCTGTCGTCGTTCGCGGACGAGGTGACCCGGGTGGCCCGCGAGGTGGGCACCGAGGGTGAGCTGGGCGGTCAGGCGCAGGTGCCGGGGGTCTCCGGGACGTGGAAGGACCTGACCGAGTCGGTGAACTCGATGGCGTCCAATCTGACCTGGCAGGTGCGGCAGATCGCCACGGTGACCACCGCCATCGCCAAGGGCGATCTGACCCGGAAGATCGATATCGATGCCCGGGGCGAGATCCTCGAACTGAAGACGACCATCAATACGATGGTCGATCAGCTGTCGGCGTTCGCCGGCGAGGTCACCCGGGTGGCCCGGGAGGTGGGGACGGACGGTCAGCTCGGCGGTCAGGCCCGGGTCCGGGACGTGGACGGCACCTGGCGGGACCTGACGGAGTCCGTGAACGAGATGGCCGGGAACCTGACCCGTCAGGTGCGGGCGATCGCGGCCGTGGCGACGGCGGTGACCCGGGGGGATCTCAACCTCAAGGTCGACGTGGACGCGGCCGGGGAGATCCAGGTCCTGCAGGACAACATCAATACGATGATCGCCAATCTGCGGGACACCACCCTCGCCAATGAGGAACAGGACTGGCTGAAGGGGAATCTGGCCCGGATCTCGGGTCTGATGCAGGGGCGGCGGGACCTCGACGACGTCGCGTCGCTGATCATGAGTGAGCTGACGCCGGTGGTCTCGGCGCAGCACGGCGCGTTCTTCCTGGCCATGGCCACGGGCGGCAGTTCGGATGTGTCGGGCGAGGAGGAGACCTCGTACGAGCTCCAGATGCGTGCGAGTTACGGCTACTCGGCGGGGCTGATGCCGACGTCGTTCCGGCCGGGGGAGACGCTGATCGGCACGGCCGCCGAGGAGAAGCGGACGATCCAGGTCAATGTGCCGCCCGGGTATCTGAAGATCTCCTCGGGGCTCGGGGAGGCGTCCCCGGCGTATGTGATCGTGCTGCCGGTGCTCTTCGAGGGGAAGGTCCTCGGGGTGATCGAGCTGGCGTCGTTCCAGCCGTTCACCCAGATCCAGCGGGACTTCCTGAACCAGATCGCCGAGATGATCGCGACGAGTGTGAACACGATCAGTGTGAACACCAAGACCGAGGTGCTGCTGAAGCAGTCGCAGGAGCTCACCGAGCAGTTGCGGGAGCGGTCGGCGGAGCTGGAGAACCGGCAGAAGGCGTTGCAGGCGTCCAATGCCGAGCTGGAGGACAAGGCCGAGCTGCTGGCCCAGCAGAACCGGGACATCGAGGTGAAGAACACCGAGATCGAGGAGGCCCGGCAGGTGCTGGAGGAGCGGGCGGAGCAGCTCGCGGTCTCGATGCGCTACAAGTCGGAGTTCCTGGCGAATATGTCGCACGAGCTGCGGACCCCGCTGAACTCCCTGCTGATCCTGGCGAAGCTGCTGGCGGACAACGCGGAGGGCAATCTGTCGCCGAAGCAGGTGGAGTTCGCCGAGACGATCCACGGCGCGGGCTCCGATCTGCTCCAGCTGATCAACGACATCCTCGATCTGTCGAAGGTCGAGGCGGGCAAGATGGACGTCAGTCCGACCCGGATCGCCCTCGTGCAGCTGGTGGACTATGTGGAGGCCACGTTCCGTCCGCTGACGGCGGAGAAGGGGCTCGACTTCTCGGTGCGGGTCTCGCCCGAGCTGCCCGCGACGCTCCACACGGACGAGCAGCGGCTGTTGCAGGTGCTGCGCAATCTGCTGTCGAACGCGGTGAAGTTCACCGACTCGGGTGCGGTGGAGCTGGTGATCCGGCCGGCCGCGGCGGATGTACCCGCGTCGATCCGGGAGCAGTTGCTGGAGAGCGGATCGCTCGCGGGACCGGACGCGGACCTGATCGCGTTCTCGGTCACCGATACCGGTATCGGGATCGCGGCCGGAAAGATGCGGGTCATCTTCGAGGCGTTCAAGCAGGCGGACGGGACGACGAGCCGGAAGTACGGCGGTACGGGTCTCGGGCTCTCGATCAGCCGGGAGATCGCCCGGCTGCTGGGCGGCGAGATCCACGCGGCGAGCGAGCCGGGCCGCGGGTCGACGTTCACGCTCTATCTGCCGCTGCACCCGGTGGCGCAGTCGGCGGGCGGGCCGGGGGAGGGCGGACTCGACGCGGGTACGCCGCTGGAGCGGCCGGAGCGGCTCGCCGCGGGTGGCGACCCGGGTCCCGCCGCGCTGTTCCGGCGCCGCCGCAAGGCGCTGGGCGGGGCGGCGGGGGTTGCGGGGCGGGCCGCCGCGGGGCGCCGCCGCACCACCGGGCGGGGGGCGGGGGGGCGGGCCCGCCGG
>NZ_JBHYZV010000147.1:0-8359 GCF_042753905.1 Streptomyces sp. NPDC059248
CCTCCTCGCCCCCGATCGCCGACATCGCGCCGTCGTCCCGCGCCGACTGCATCAGCCGGCCACGCGCCACCACCAGAGCGGCGGCGTCGGCCAGGTCCAGCACACCCGCGGCGTGCGCGGCCGACACCTCGCCGATCGAGTGACCGAGCAGGCAGTCCGGCACCACACCCCACGACGCCACCAGCCGGAACAGCGCCACCTCCACCGCGAACAACGCGGGCTGGGCGTAGGCGGTCCGGTCGAGCAGTGCCGCCTCGGGCGTACCGGCATCGGCGAACAGCACGTCCTTCAACGACCGCCCCAGCAGGGGATCGACGGCGGCGCAGATCTCATCCAGGGCGCGGGCGAAGACGGGGAACGCCGCGTACAGCTCACGGCCCATGCCCGCGCGCTGCGAGCCCTGACCGGTGAAGAGGAAGGCGGTACGGCCGGACCGGGCCCGGCGGGTGCGGTGGACCCGGGTGGGGTTCTCGGGGTCGGCGGCGAGCGCGCGCAGCCCGGCGGTCAGTTCGTCGCGGTCGGCGCCGACGACGGTCGCGCTGTGATCGAGCACGGCCCGGGTCGTCGCCAGGGAGTACGCGATGTCCGCGACACCGTGCTCGGGGCGCTCCGCCACGAACGCCAGCAGGCGCTCGGCCTGGCCGCGCAGCGCCTCCGGCGTCTTCGCCGACAGGGTCCAGGGGAGGGTGGCGGGGGTGTCGTCCCGGCGGCCGGTCCCGACCCCGGCCCCGGACGCGGCTAGGGACACGGCGGCGGGCTCGGGGTCGTACTCGGGGGCCTGCTCGACGATCACATGGGCGTTGGTGCCGCCAAGGCCGAAGGAGGAGACGGCGGCCCGGCGGGGCGCGCCCGTTTCGGGCCATTCGGTGCTCTCGGTGACCAGTTCGACGTCGCCCGCGGTCCAGTCGACGTGCGGGGTGGGTTCGTCGACGTGCAGGGTCCTCGGTATGCGCCCGTGGCGTATGGACTCGATCATCTTGATGACACCGCCGACCCCGGCCGCCGCCTGGGCGTGGCCGATGTTCGACTTCATCGAGCCGAGGAGGAGGGGCCGGCCGGGGTGCCGTTCACGGCCGTACGTCGCCAGCAGCGCCCGCGCCTCGATCGGATCACCCAGCCGGGTGCCCGTGCCGTGCGCCTCCACGACATCGACATCGGCCGCCGAAAGACCGGCGTCGGCCAGCGCCTGACGGATCACCCGCTCCTGCGCCGGACCGTTCGGCGCGGTCAGACCGTTCGACGCGCCGTCCTGGTTGACCGCCGAACCCCGGAGCACCGCCAGCACCCGGTGCCCCTTGCGCCGCGCGTCCGACAGCCGCTCCAGCAGCAGGAGTCCGAGGCCTTCGGCCCACGCCGTGCCGTCGGCGGCGGCGGCGAACGACTTGCAGCGCCCGTCGGGCGACAGGGCGCGCTGCCGGGAGAACTCGACGAAGGAGATGGGCGTCGACAGGATCGTCACCCCGCCCGCGAACGCCAGATCGCATTCGCCGCGCCGCAGGGCGCCCGCCGCCAGATGCAGGGTCACCAGCGACGACGAACAAGCCGTGTCGAGCGCGACGGCCGGACCCTCGAAACCGAAGGTGTACGAGACCCGTCCGGTGCCCATACTGCCCATGCTGCCGCTGCCGAGGTATGCCTCGAAGTCCTGCTTGGGCAGCCGGGGGCGGGCCCCGTAGTCGTGGTACATCTGGCCGACGTACATCCCGGTCCTGCTGCCCCGGAGGGTGGCGGGGACGATCCCGGCGCTCTCCATCGCCTCCCAGGTGGTCTCCAGCAGCAGCCGCTGCTGGGGGTCGGCGGCGAGGGCGTCGCGCGGCGACATCCCGAAGAAGGCCGGGTCGAATCCGGCGATGTCGTCGAGGAATCCGCCGTTGCGGACGTAGGAGTGGCCGATCCGGTCGGGGTCGGGGTGGAAGAGGTCCTCGGCCCAGTCTCGGTCGTCGGGCAGCCCGCCGATGGCGTCGACGCCGTCGTCGACGAGCCGCCACAGATCGGCCGGGGACTCGACCCCGCCCGGGTAGCGGCACGCGGCACCCACGATCGCCAACGGCTCCCGCGCCCGCTCCTCCACCTCCTTCAGCCGCACCCGGGCGTCGCGCGCGTCCGCGATCGCCCGCTTCAGATACTCACGGAGTTCGTTCTCGTCAGCCACGTCAAACCACCACTCCAGGAAGACCGGGAAGACCGGGGAGATCGCAAGAACCGGATGGACCGCATGGACCACATGGACCGCATGGGCCGGAAAGGCCGGATGGACCGGATGAAGTTGTCAGTCGGGACCGGGGCCGGCTCATCGCGCCGCCGCTCACTCGACGCCGTCGACCAGGGCGAACAGTTCGCCGTCGCTGGCCGTGTCGAGTCCGTGGTGGGCGACGCCGCCGGAGAGTTCCAGCAGCTCCCGCAGGCGGGAGGCGACGGCGTTCCGGGCGTCGTGGTCCGAGGCGATCGACCGGATGTATGCCTCAAGACGGTCGAGGTCGGGCCGGTCATCGGGCGCGGGGTCCGGTTCGCCGACGGCGATCTCACCGTCGAGATATCCGGCCAGCGCGTCGGCCGACGGATGGTCGAAGGCCACCGTGCTGGGCAGGACGAGCCCGGTCGCGGCGTTGAGCCGGTTGCGCAGTTCGACCGCGGTGAGCGAGTCGAAGCCCAGCTCCTGGAAGGCCCGGCCGGGCTCGACGGACTGCGGGTCGGTATAGCCCATCACCTCGGCGATATGGGTCCGTACGAGGTCGAGCAGGGTGTCGCGGCGCCTGCCCGGCGGGAGTTCCGCCATCCGGCCGGCCCAGGTGGTGTCGGCGCCCGCCGGGGCCGCGGCCTTCGCGGCCCTCGGGGCCCGGACCCGGACCAGTCCGCGCAGTGGGGCGGGCTGCCCCGCCGGGTCACCGGTGCGGGGCGCCGGGTTGAGCGCCGTGGGTACGGTCAGGGCGGCCCCGCTGGTCAGCGCGGCGTCGAAGAGGGCCAGGCCCTGTTCGGGGGTCATGGGGGTGATCCCGGCCCCGGCCCAGCGGGCCAGGTCGGCGGCGCCGAGGGTGCCGCCGAGTCCGTGGGTGGCGTCCCACAGGCCCCAGGCCTGGGAGCCGGCGACGAGTCCGGCGGCGGCGCGGTGGGCGGCGAGGGCGTCGAGATAGGTGTTGGCCGCCGCGTAGTTCGCCTGTCCCGGGGTGCCGATGAGGCCCGATATGGAGGAGAACAGGATGAACGCGGAGAGCTTCTCGCCCTGGGTCAGTTCATGGAGGTGCCAGGCGGCGTCGATCTTGGGCCGCAGGACTTGGGTGAGCCGGTCGCCGTCGAGGGATGTCACGGTCGCGTCGGCGAGTACGCCCGCCGTGTGGACGACGCCGGTCAGCGGGTGCTCGTCGGGGATGCCGGCGAGCAGGGCGGCGAGTTCCGTACGGTCGGAGACGTCCCGGGCTTCGACCCGGACATGGGCGCCGAGGCCGGTGAGTTCGGTGACGAGGTCCCGGGCGCCGGGCGCGTCCTGGCCGCGCCTGCTGGCGAGCAGGAGGCGGCGGACGCCGTGGCGGGTGACGAGGTGCCGGGCGAACAGGGCGCCGAGCCCGCCGGTGCCGCCGGTGATCAGCACCGTACCGTCCGGGTCCCAGACGGGTCCCTCGTCCCAGGCGTCGTCCGTGGTGCGGACCAGGCGTGGGACGAGCAGCGCGCCGTCGCGTACGGCGAGTTGCGGCTCGCCGGTGGCGACGGCCCCGGCGATGAGGGCGTCGGACGCGGTGGTGGGGTCGGTGTCGACGACGACGATCCGCCCGGGGTGTTCAGACTGGGCGGTCCTGGCCATGCCCCATACCGGGGACGACGCCAGGTCGGTGACGTCCTCGCCGGGCCGGACGGCGACGGCTCCGCAGGTCACCAGGAGCAGCTTGGAGGCGGTGAACCGCTCGTCGGAGAGGAACCGCCGCAGCAGGTCCAGGGTCCGCCCGGCGGTGGCGTGGGCCGCGGCGATGTCGTGCGGGGCGCCGCCGCCGAAGTCGACCCGTACGACATCGGCGTCGGCCGTGGTCGCCAGGTCGTCGCCTTCGGCGAGATCGGCCCAGGTCGGGTCGGTGGTGCCGGGGGCGGTGACGGGCTGCCACTCCAGTCGGAGGAGCGCGGCGCCGCGGTCGGCCCGGCCGGCTGTGAGGCGGGCGCGTTCGACGGGGCGGAGGGTGAGGGTGTCGATACCGGCGACGGGCTCCCCCGCGGCGTCGGCGACCAGGACGGCGAAGCCTCCGCTGGGCTTCGGGGTGAGCCGTACGCGCAGTTCGGTGGCGCCGACGGCGTGGGTACGGGCTCCGGTCCAGCTGAACGGGAGGTCGATGTCGTCGTCGCCGAGTTCGTCGAGCCCGGCGAGGACCAGTGGGTGCAGGGCGGCGTCGAGCAGGGCCGGATGCAGTCCGTACCGGTCGGCGTCGCCCCGGTCCTCGTCGGCGGTGCTCACCTCGGCGAAGAGGGTGCCGTCGGTACGCCGCCACAGGGCGCGCAGTCCCTGGAACGCGGGCCCGTAGCCGTAGCCGCGGTCGGCGAGCCGGGGGTAGGCGTCGGTCAGTGGTTCGGCGGTGGCGTCGGCGGGCGGCCAGCTCCGCAGCCCTTCGGGAGTGGCGGTGTCTGTCGGGCCGAGCAGTCCGGTGGCGTGGCGGACCCAGGGTTCGGACGCCTCGTCGGAACCTGCGGGTCCGGTGGGGCGGGAGTGCACGGTGAAGGCGCGCTGTCCGCCGGGTCCCGGGGCCTCCACCTCCGTCTGGAGGAGCACCGTACCGGTGTCGGGGAGGGCGAGGGGGGCTTCCAGGGTGAGGTCGACGAGTTGTTCGGCGCCGGTCTCGCGTCCGGCGGCGAGGGCCAGTTCGAGGAAGGCGGTGGCCGGGAGGAGGACCGCTCCTCCGACCATGTGGTCGGCGAGCCAGGGGTGGCCGGCGAGGGAGAGATGGCTGGTCAGTACGGTGCCGTCGCGGCCCGCGAGATCGACGGCCGCGGTCGTGAGCGGATGCGCCGAGCGACCGCCGCCCGTGCTCGCGGTGCCGGTCCCCGCGGTCAGCCAGTAGCGCCTGCGCTGGAACGCGTAGGTGGGCAGGTCGATCGCGCCGGGGCCGGGGAGGGTGCCGGGGAGGGTCTCGGGGAACAGGGCCGTCGGGGCTCCGCCGAGGCCCAGGACCTGGGCCCTGGCGAGCGCCGTGACCAGGGCGCGGGGATCGGGTTCGGCGCCGTTCAGCAACGGGATCGCGATCTCGGACCCGGCGTCGTCGGCTCGGTTGAGCACGGTGCTGAGGCCGGCGTCGGGGCCGATCTCCAGGATGCCGGTGACACCTTCGTCGCGCAGCTGACGCACGGTGTCGTCGAGGCGTACGGTGCCGTGGATCTGCCGGGTCCAGAAGTCGGGTGACCTCAGGTCCGCGGCGGACGCGGGCAGTCCGGTCACGGCGGAGACCACCGGGATCGCGGCCGGGCCGTACGCCGGTTCGGCGGCGAGGCCGTGGAAGCGGCTCGCCACGTCGTCGTGGAGCGGCGAGTGGTAAGCCTGTCCCACGGGGAGGGTCCGGGTCTCGCGGCCCTGCGCGGCCCAGCCCGCGGTGATGAACTCGACGACGTCGGCGGCGCCGGAGACGACGACCCGGTCGGGGGCGTCGACGGAGGCGATGGCGAGGTCGCCGGCGTAGTCGGCGAGGCCGGGGGCGATCTCCCGCTCCCCGGCGCCGACGACGGCCATCGCGCCGTCCGCCCCGGCCGTCGCGACGAGTTCGCCGTAGGCGGCGACGAGTGTCGTGGCGTCCCGGAGGGAGAGCACTCCGGCGGCGTGGGCGGCGGCCAAGGCTCCGACGGAGTGGCCGACGAGGACGCCGGGTACCGGACCCGCCGTCTCCAGCAGCCGGAACAGGGCGGTCTGGAAGGCGAACAGGGCAGGCAGCGCGTACCGGTCCCGCGGCGCGGCCCCGGCTTCCGCCGGGTCGTCGGTGAGGAGGAGTTCGCGTACGGGCGGCGCGGTGTCGTCGTCGAGTTCGGCCAGGACGGCGTCGAGGGCTTCGGCGAAGGCGGGGAACGCGTCGTACAGCGCCCGGCCCATTCCGGCCCGCGCGGTGCCGTGCCCGCTGAAGAGGAAGGCGGTCGTCCCGGAGCGGTCCGTACCACCGGTGACGAGTCCGGGCGCTTCGGCGCCCTTGGCCAGGGCGTCCAGGGCGGCCGGATAGTCGTCGGCGTGGTCGCCGACGACGGCCGCGCGGTGTTCGAAGAGGGTACGGCCTTCGGCGAG
Source organism: Streptomyces sp. NPDC059248 (assembly GCF_042753905.1). Lineage (NCBI taxonomy): Bacteria > Bacillati > Actinomycetota > Actinomycetes > Kitasatosporales > Streptomycetaceae > Streptomyces > Streptomyces sp. NPDC059248. The sequence goes on from NZ_JBHYZV010000147.1 coordinate 6,239, forward strand.
GGCCCGGCCGACCGCGGCCGGGGAGAATCCGGTCCTGTCGGTCAGCAGATCCCGCAGCCGGGCCGCCTGCTCGCGCAGGGCGCTCTCGTCACGCGCGGAGATGATCCACGGTACGGGGGCGGCGGGCGCGGTCTCCGGGTCGGCGCCGGAGCCGTCCATCGGGCGCCGGTACTCCTCCAGGACGACATGCGCGTTGGTCCCGCTGATACCGAACGAGGAGACCGCGGCGCGGCGGGGCCGGCCGGTCAGCGGCCACTCCCGGGTCTCGCGGACCAGTTCGACGCCGCCCGCCGACCAGTCGACGTGCGGTGTGGGCCGGTCCACGCCGAGCGACGGGGGCAGCACTCCGTGCCGCAGGGCCTGCACCATCTTGATGACGCCGCCGACACCCGCCGCCGCCTGGGCGTGGCCGATATTGGACTTGAGGGAGCCGAGCAGCACGGGCCGGGCCTCGTCGCGGCCCTTTCCGTACGTCGCCAGGATCGCCTCGGCCTCGATGGGGTCGCCGAGCCGGGTGCCGGTGCCGTGGGCCTCGATCGCGTCGACGTCCCGGGTCCCGAGGCCCGCGTCGGCGAGTGCCTGCCGGATGACGCGCTGCTGGGAGGGGCCGTTGGGGGCGGTGAGGCCGTTGGATGCCCCGTCCTGGTTGACGGCGGAGCCCCGGACCACGGCGAGTACCGGGTGTCCGAGGCGTTCGGCGTCGGAGAGGCGCTCGACGAGCAGGACACCGACGCCCTCGGCCCAGGCGGTGCCGTCGGCGGCGGCGGCGAACGGCTTGCAGCGGCCGTCGGGCGCCAGGCCGTCCTGCCTGGAGAACTCCACGAACATGCCGGGTGTCGACATCACGGTCGCACCGCCGGCGACGGCGAGGTCCGACTCGCCGGAGCGCAGGGAGCGGATCGCCAGATGCAGGGCGGACAGGGACGACGAGCAGGCGGTGTCCACGGTGACGGCGGGACCGGTGAGGCCGAGCTGGTAGGCGATCCGGCCGGACATCACACTGGAGGTGTTGCCGGTCAGCAGATGGCCCTCGGCGCCTTCGGGCGCGTCGTGCATCCGGGGTCCGTAGTCCGATGCCATGGCGCCGATGAAGACACCGGTCGGGGTGCCGTGCAGCGTCCGGGGGTCGATACCGGCCCGCTCCAGGCTCTCCCAGGTGGTTTCCAGCAGCAGTCGCTGCTGCGGGTCCATGGCCTGGGCCTCGCGGGGCGAGATACCGAAGAAGGCGGCGTCGAAGTCGCCCGCGTCGTGGAGGAATCCGCCGTGCCGGACGGCCGATTTGCCGGAGCGCCGGGGGTCGGGGTCGTAGAGGTCGGGGTCCCAGTCGCGGTCGGCGGGGAACTCGGTGACGGCGTCGCGGCCTTCGGCCACCAGGTGCCACAGGTCCTCGGGGGATGCGACGCCGCCGGGGAAGCGGCAGGCCATCCCGACGACGGCGATGGGTTCGGAGCCGTCCCGGGCGGTGTCCGCGGCGGGCAGGGCGGAAGCGGCGGGCAGGGTACGGCGTTCGGGCGCGGCCGGAGTCGTACCGGCTTCCGGCTCGGGGCTCTCCAGCAGTCCGGCCGCGAGCCGGTCGACCAGTTCACGGCCGGTCGGGTAGTCGTAGAGCAGGGAGGCGGGCAGCGCCAGGGCGGTCGCCGTGGTGAGGCGGTTGCGCAGTTCGAGGGAGCCCTGCGAGTCGAATCCGAGGTCCTTGAAGGTGCTCCTCATATCCCGGTCGCCGAGCGCCGGATGGGCGAGGACGGCCGCGGCGTGGGATCGGACCAGAATTCCCAACTCCTTGCGGAGCGCCTTTTCGTCGGTACGGGCCAGCCGGCGCAGTTCGCCGCCCATTCCGGTGGGTTCTTCGGTGGTGTGTTCCTCCTCGCCTATCCAGTAGCGCTTGCGGTCGAAGGCATACGTCGGCAACTCCACCCGACCCACACCCCTCTCGTCCCGACCCAACACCGCACCCCAATCCACCCCCACCCCACCCACAAACGCCTCACCCAACGACAACACAAACCGCTCAGCACCCCCATCACCACGACGCAACGAACCCGACACACCCACCAACCCACCCACACCCAACCCCTCAGCAACCGACACCACACCCTCCACCAACACCGGATGACACGACAC
>NZ_JBHYZV010000148.1:0-7886 GCF_042753905.1 Streptomyces sp. NPDC059248
CTCTTCGTCACTCCGGTGCAGCTGAGGAGCCGCTCGCCGAGCTCAGCAGGCTACGGCGCGGGGCGCCCTGGGCCCGGTCGTAGACCTTCTTGGCGGTGGCTCCGAACACCTCGCCGTACATCTTGGTCGGTTCCATGGAGTCCAGGGACCCGTTGACCGAGACGAGGACGCCCTTGCCGGTGGTGGCGTCGAAGTCCGCCAGCCACGGGCCGCCGCTGGCTCCGCCGGTCATGTCGCAGGGGATGAACTGGGTGCCGTCCTCCCTCTTCGTCACTCCGGTGCAGCTGAGGAGCCGCTCGCCGAGCTGCGGGCGGGTGGCGGAGAAGCCGAGGGCGGTGACGGTGCCGCCGACCGGGCGGTTGAAGGCGATGGACTGGCCGCCCACGACGTCGGTGAGCTTGCGGCCGCTCTTGTCGGCGTCGACGGTCAGGGCGGCGACGTCGTCGACCGACTCCTCCTCGAAGGTGCGCGGGGTGGCGACATTGCGGACCGCGAACGCCCCGTACGGCATCTTGCCCGCGTCGTAACCGGGGACGTAGACCATGGTGATGTTGGTGTTGGCGGGCGACGAGCCCCGGCGTACGCAGTGCGCCGCGGTCATGACGGCGGACTTGTTGGCGCTCTTCACCGCCGTGGCCGTACACCAGGTGTCGGCGCCCGCCGCGTTGATGAAGAAGAGCCGGCCCACGGTCGCGGGGGTGTCGCCCTGCCACGGCGTGGCCTTCGGTCCGGTCTCCCCGAGGTCGACGGACTTCCCGACGGCCTTGATCCGGGAGGGCGTCCAGTAGGCGAGGGCCTCGCGGCGCTCGTCCGCCGTGTACGTCAGGACGGAGACCGGGTCGGCGGCCGGGGCGGCGGCCGAGGCGGCGGCGGTCTGGTCGGCCGCGGCCGTCGCCGGGACGGCGAGGGCGAGAGCCGTACCGGCCACGACAAGTGCCGTGGCCCGGCTACGGAAGCGCCGGGTCACGGAAGTCGTTGTCTCGGTCATACGGATGGCTCCTCGGCTGGTGCGGGCGGCGGACTGACGTCAGTCTGTGCCCCGGCGAGGAGAACCCGGCCTGTACGTATGGTGCTGTCGATGTCCTGTGACACGCGTGTGCGGCTACGGGCACACGTGTGACGGAACCAGGGTCCCGGGACGGGTGAAACGGTTGTCCGACCGGCGGCCGCCGGTCAGAGATTCATGATCAGACCGATGGCGAGGGCGACGAGGGCGACGGCGATGAGCAGGGCGCCGGCCCGGGTGATGTGCGTACCCGCGGAGGTCCGGCCCTCCGTGCCGAGGGCGAGGTGCAGGAAGAAGCCACCGGACTGGGCGAGCACGCCGACCAGCAGAAGGACGCCGAGGAGCCATTCGGTACCGGAGCCGAAGTCGGCGCGCGGCAGATAGAGGAAGTAGACGAGGGAGAGCGTCAGCAGGACACCCGCGTGGGCGTGGCCGGCGCGGAAGAATCGTTCGCGCAGGGGGGTGAGGACATCCGGCCGGGTCGTGATGAACTTCAGCAGCGCGTGGCCGCCGAACTCCACGGTGACAAGGGCGAGAACGGCGATGATCGGCAGGAGTTCGGTCGCGTCCATGGCGGGTCGCCTTCGGCCGGGGCTGGCGGGGAACGCTCGCACGCTACGGCAGTCCACGCCGGGTGGCTGTCGGTGACGGGCCGGTCCCGCGACGTTTCACCCCGGATGGCGGGCAGTCGGCCCAAGACGGCCGCGGTACGGGCCGGGGCCGGGGTCATGGCGACCCCGGCCCCTGTCCTGCCGTCTCGGTGAGAACGGGTCAGCTCTTGCTGAAGGACTCCCAGAACTCGTCGAACGTCAGCATGCCGTCGCCGTTGACGTCCTTCGACCGGATAACCGCCTGGGCGACCGTCTCGGTGACGTTGAAGTCCCCCAGCTGCGCCATGACGCTCTTGTACTCCGTCGCCGTGATCAGTCCGTCGCCGTCGATGTCGTACCGGTCGAACGCCTTGCGGGCCTCTTCGATGTCCGCCACTGCTTCCGCCCCTCCTGGGTGCTCTGTTGACGTAGGTCAGATTATCGGTGCGGCGCTGTGGACGACGCGAAGGGGCCGCCGGGGGGCCTCATGGATCATGTGGGCATGAGCGATGAACTGAGGAGGATCCTCGGCGACGCGGAGCGCGGGCGCTTTCCGGCCGCCGACGGACGGGTCGTGATCGTCGGACAGCCCGGCGCGCGGGACGCGGGTGTCCTGGCCTTCACCGCGCACTCGGTCGTCTTCACGGACGAGGACCCGGGTTGGGTGCGCGAGGAGTTGGCGGCGACCCCGTCGGACCCGCTGGCCGCGGCGATGAACCCGGTGTTCCTGGCGGCGATGCTGGCGCGGACGGGGCGCCGGATGAGCACGATCGACCTGCTGGCCGTGGCCCCGGCGCTGCCGGGTGTGCCGCAGATATCCCTGCGGGAGATCGACGACCCCGGACATCCCCGGGTGGCGCGGGCGACGGCGTTCCGGGACGGGGTCCGGGTGTGGGCCGCGGACGGCGGAGTGGTCCTGCTGGGGCGGGGTGTGGCGGGCCGCTGGGAGTGCGCGGTGGAGGTGGACGAGGAGGTACGGGGCCGGGGCCTGGGGCCGGCTCTGGCGCGGGCGGCCCGCCAGTTGGTGCCGGGCGACGCGGTCTGGGCCCAGATAGCGCCGGGGAACGCCCGCAGTGTGCGGGCGTTCCGGTCGGCGGGGTTCATACCGGTGGGTTCGGAGGCGCTGTTCTCCGCGGAGTCCTCCGCCGAGGGCGTGTCCGGCTGAGAAGCGCCGTCCTCGCGGAGGCGGCCTAGCTCGCGACCGGAGTGGTCACCGCGCCCGTCGAACCGGATGAGAGGGGAGTGCCGGCCGGGACCGGGGCGGGGCGCTGGGCCGGGACGGACGGGGAGGTCGCCGCGGGGGCGGGCGGCGCGGCGGGGGCCTTCTCGACGGTCGCGGCCGGGTAGCCCGCGCGCCACGGGACGTAGTGGGGGTTGTCCCGGCAGCCGTCCATGATCTCGGTCTTCTTCTCCTTGTCGACCGGGCAGACCCCGACGACGAACTCCCGGGCCACTCCGCCGGGGAAGGCCACCTCGACCTGGTCGGCGTATTTGTGGGTGTCGCCGATGGTCCTGTTCACATCGACTCCGCCGGGGGCGTCGATGTAGTAGTTCCAGCCGTTCTTCCACGACTTGTACAGATCGTGGTTGTAGCTGGTGGAGACATAGGGGGAGGGCTGGTTGACCAGGACGTACTTCTCGATGTCGTACTGGCCGTCGAGCGGGGCCTTGGGGTGGAAGCCCTGCTCGAAGACGATCTCGGGGCCGCGGCCGTCGGTGCGGTAGAGCTGGAGGCAGTTGGTGCGCCAGGAAGGGGTGGGGGTGATGCGGTTGATGTCGACCCGGCGGTCGGCGGCGGCGTAGAGCCGGTCCTCGACGGCGGGACAGGAGTTGGCGGGCGCGGCGGCGGCCCTGGCGGCGGGCGCGGACCCGGGGGCCGTACCGGCGGAGGTCGCGGCCGTGTCGGAGGCGACGGTGGTCGCGGTCGCGGCGGCCGGGAGGAGGGCGGCGGAGAGGGCGAGGACGAGAACGGCGGCCCGGCGGCGCGGGCGGGTGGCGATGACCATGATGATCACCATCCCGGTCGGGCGACACCGTCGCGGGTAACGTCACCCGCCGGTGGGCGCGTTGAGGACCAGCGTTGACCGGGGCGGTGCCCGCCCGGACGGGATGGTGCCCGCCCGGACTGGTCGGGTTGGCCGTGCGCCGTCCGGGCGGGGTGGGAGGCCCCGGTCAGGCGGCCGGGCCGGGCAGCGGGTCCGCGAGGCGGCGGAGCATGCCGGCGACCAGGGCGGTCTGGGCGGGGACGGTGTCGGGGTAGATGAACTCGGTCCTGGCGTGGGCGCCGTCGCCGACCGCGCCCATACCGCAGAGGACGGGACGGTCGAGGGCGGCGACGAAGTTGGCGTCGCTGGCGCCGCCGACGGCGGCGGTCGGGAGTTCGCCGCGGCCCTGCTCGCGGGCGATCTCGCGGGCGAGGCCGAGCAGGGGCGCCGAGGCGGCGTTGAGGGTCATGGGCGGCCGGTTCCAGGCGTGGTCGATCTCGACGCGGACCCGGGGGTCGCTGACCTCGATGGCGTCCAGCGCGCCGTCGACGCGGTCCTGTTCGGCCGCGCTGCTGACCCGGATGTCGACGCTGGCGGTGGCCCGTCCGGCGACGACGTTCGTGGCGGAGCCGCCCTCGATGAGCCCGGTGTTGATCGTGGTGCCCCGGTCGGGGGCGGCCACGGCCGCGGCGGCGACCACGAACTCGGAGAGTGCCGTGATCGCGCTCGCCCCGTCCTGGGGGGCGAGTCCGGCGTGCGCCTCGACGCCGGTGACCGTGATCCGGAAGATCCCGGAGCCCTTGCGGGCGGTCTTCACCGCGCCGTGGGCGGACGGCTCCAGGACCAGGGTGGCGTCCACACGGCGGGCCACCTCTTCGATGACCGGCCGGGACGACAGGGATCCGATCTCCTCGTCGCCGTTGAACAGGAAGGTGACCGTGGGCAGGGGCGTTCCGCTCTCGCGGGCCAGCTTGAGCGCCCAGACGCCCTGGACCAGACCGGTCTTCATATCGAAGATGCCGGGCCCGCCGAGCTTCTCGCGGCCGTCGTCGGACGGGGCCGGCGGTTCCCAGGCGGCGAGGGTGCCGGTCGGCCAGACGGTGTCGTAGTGGCCGATCAGCGCCACATGCCCGGGGCCGGTACCGGTATAGGTGAGGGTGAGGGTGTCACCGCATTCGCCGCCGGGGTGGCGCTGTTCGCGGTCGGGCGGGCCGAGCCGGCGGACGGCCAGTTCGCGCAGATGGTCCAGGCCCGCCGCGAGGCCGGGCAGATCGTAACTGCCGGTCTCGTGGCGGACGAGGGAGACGATGTCGGCGACGATCTCCGCCGATGCCTCGTGGGCTCGGGTGGTGAGATCGGCGGCGGGCACTGCGGTCATGGTCTTCTTTCTCGTACGGGGCGGTGGGCCGCCCGGGGCGGAGGGGGCGCTCGGAGGCGCGCGGGATCGGCGGGATCGGCGGGATCGGCGGGATCGGCCGGGTCAGCTGATGCCGAAGGGGATGCCGAGCAGGTACCAGATGACGAAGAACGCCATCCAGGCCACCCAGACGACGGCGGCGATGGGGATGGTGAAGGAGGCGAGGGTGCCGATACCGGCGGACTTCCGGTACTGCTGGATGAAGCCCAGGGCCATCACGAAGTAGGGGCTCATCGGGGTGACGCAGTTGGTGACGGAGTCGGCGACGCGATACACGGCCTGGGTGGTCTCGGGCTCGATGCCGATGAGCATCAGCATGGGGATGAGCACCGGTGCCGCCAGCGCCCACAGTGCGGAGCCGCTGGTGATGACCAGGTTCATGATGGTGATCAGCACGGCGATGCCGACCAGGACCGTCCAGCCCTCCAGATCGAGGGCGCGCAGCGTCTCGGCGCCCTTGACGGCGAGGATGTCGCCGATGTTCGTCCACTTGAAGTAGGCGAGGAACTGGGAGATCGCGAAGAACAGGACGAGGATCGGCGCCATCGTCTTGGTGCCTTCGATCATCGCGTCGATGATGTCGCGGGCAGCCGTGAAGGTGCCGGTCATCCGGCCGTAGACGGTGCCGACCAGGGCGAAGAAGAGGCCCAGGACGAGCGCCATGCCGCCGATCACCGGGGAGTTGACGATTCCGCCGCCCTCGCCGCGCAGCGGGGACGATCCGGGGGTCATGGCGGCCACCAGGAAGAGCGCGAAGCCGAGGGCGACCAGACCGGTGACGCGCAGCGCGCGGCGCTGCTGCTCGGTGACCTCGATCGCCTCCCGCTCGGCGGCGTTCGGCGCGGCCACCGGCTCATCGGGTTCGAGATCGGCGCGGCGGGCGATGACCTTGTCGACGACGAGGGTGATGGCGAGGGCGACCAGGACCGACGAGCCGATGCCGAAGAAGTAGTTGCCGACCGGGGTGACGACGTAGTCGGCGTCGATGGTCTGGGCGGCGGCCGTGGATATCCCGGAGAGCAGGACGTCGGTGGTGGTGAGGGACGGCGAGGCGTTGTACCCGGCGGAGATCGAGACATAGGCGACGATGCAGCCGAGTACCGGGCTGCGGCCCGCCGCGCGGAAGATCAGCGCGCCGATCGGGACGAGGGTGAAGTAGGCGGCGTCGCCCGCGACATGGCTGACCATCGCCGTCAGGGACAGGGCGAAGGTGAGGTACTTGCCGGGGACCCGTTCGACCATCCGGCGCAGCAGGGCGGAGAAGAGCCCGCTCTTCTCCGCGACGACGATGCCGAACATCACGGTGAGGATGGTGGCCAGCGGGGGGAAGGCCGCGAAGTTGTCGACCGCCCCCTCGATGGCCATCGTGAGCCCCTCCTGGCTGAGGAGGCTCTTCACCGTGATGCTCTCGCCCTTGCCGGGGTGTACGGCGCTGACGTCGATCGTGGCGAGGACGGCGCTGAGGACGGCGACGACCCCCGCGAGGATCCAGAACAGCCAGAACGGGTGGGGGAGTTTGTTGCCGACCTTCTCGATCGCGGCGAAACTCCGGAACGCGATGCGCAGGGCTCTCGACTGCGGCTCGGACGGCCGAGGCTCGGCGGAGGTGGCGCTCATGGGACCTCTTCGTACAGGTGAAGGATGTTCCTGCGAACAATGGCACCTGAGTGAGAGATTCTCTAGACCTTCTAGATAACAGTGGGATTAACCAGCGGGCTAAGGTAGGGCGCCATGACCCGTCCTCTGCTTGACGAGCTCGACCGCCGTCTTATCGGCGCGCTGCATCTGGCACCTCGCGCCACCTGGGACGATCTGGGCGGGATCCTGGCCGCCGACGCCAGTACCCTCAAACGCCGCTACGACCGGTTGTTCGAGGCCCGGATGGTCCGTGTCATCGGGCAGGCCGACTGGGGCGTGCACTCCGCCTCGATGCCGGTCCATGTCTTCCTGGACGTCAGCGGCGACACCCCGCTCGCCGTGTTGGACCGGCTGCGCGATCTGCCGCATCTCCCGGTGCTGGCCCAGATCTCCGGCGACTATCCGGTGTACGCCGTGGTCCACGCCCCGTCGGAGGCGGCCACCAGCCGGGCGATCGACCGGATGTTCTCCGTCCCGGGGGTCCGCCGGGTCAAGGCCCTGCCCGCCCTCAGCACCCTGCGCCGGGGCATCACCTGGGATCCCGGGTTCCTCACCGGGGTGGAGCGCGACGATCTGCTGGCGCTGATCGGCGCCCGGCCGGGGGCCACCGCGACGGCCACGACGACGCCCCCCGCCAAGCCGCTCGGGGACGCCGAGCGGACCGTGGTCGCCCTGCTGATCCAGGACGGCCGGGCGTCCGCGGCCAGCATCGCCCGCGCGGCCGGGCTCGCCACCTCGACGGCGCACCGGGTCGTCCGCAGGGTCCTCGACGAGGGCTGGGTCAGGCCCCGGCTGGAGATCGTGTCGGAGTGGCTCGGCTTCGAGACCCCGTTCATCCTGCGGCTGCGGGTGGCGCCCGGGGAGACACCCGAGGTGATGCGCCGTATCGACCATCTCCCCCAGACCCGTCTGGTGGCGCATGTGGCGAGCGATCTGTCGGTGCTCGCGGCCGGTCTGGTCACCGACCGTTCGGCCGTGGCGCGCTTCGTCGACGACGAGCTGTCCGCCATTCCGGGCATCCTCGGCGCCGGGGTCGACATCATGCTGACCGAGCCGCGCCGGTACTGGCTGGACCGGGATCTCGCCTCCGGCCTGGGCATCTTCCACGCGCCCGAGCTGCTGTGAGCCGCGGGCCCCGCGACCGGTCGGATCGCCCGGCCCGCGGCATGCCCCGCCAGCCCGGTGTCCCGGGTGGGCGGCCCGGTGAGTGGCCCGGGCAGCGGCCCCGTCCGCGGAAGACGCCCGTGTGT
>NZ_JBHYZV010000149.1:0-7493 GCF_042753905.1 Streptomyces sp. NPDC059248
CCGCGCGCGGGCGGGTGCCGTCGCCCGGGGCCGTGGCGTCGGTGAGCCGGCCGGGCGGGAGCGGCGGGCGCCGCGGGCGCCCCGCCCGCGGATCCCGCCGGGCCGAGGCCCCGGCCCGCGATCCCCCGGGCCCGAGGTCCCGTCCGGAAGGTCGCGCCGTCCGTCCGGTGGCCGATGCCGGGCCGTGTCCGCGCGGTTCCGCACAGCCCCCGACGCTCGGTACGCGTTACGGGCGGACTGTGTCGCCGCGCCGACGCGACCTGGTGGATCACCCGGGTCGGTGGCCGGGGGTGCCACCGTGCGTACCGCCCCTCCCGGAGCCTTCGGCACGGCCCCGGCCGCGCTTCCCGCGGGCCGAGTGGCCCGGCGAAGCCGGGGAGAGCGCCCTCGTACGGGACGCGCTCGGGCGACTCCGGCCGCCGCGCCGCGAGCGCGTCACGCCCCGGTGGAGCCGTCGACGCGCTCCCGGAGGAGGTCGGCGTGCCCGTTGTGGCGGGCGTACTCCTCGATCATATGGACCAGGATCCAGCGCAGGGACACCTCCGTGTCGCCCATCGCGGCGGCCTCCTCGTCGGAGAGCCCGCCGCAGTCGTCGAGCGACGCGCCGGCGGTCAGCTCCCGGCCCTTCTCGATCTCCGTCCGCCAGGCGGCCAGGGTCTCGTCGAGCCCCCGGCCGGGTTCCAGCGCGAAGCCGTCGGCGCCCCCGCCGGTGAAGACCCGGCCCGCGTCCCGGTCGCCCGCGAAGATCCGCCGGAACCAGTTCCGCTCCACCTCGGCCAGATGCTGGACCAGCCCGAGGAGCGTCATCGACGAGGGCTCCGCCGCCGCCGTCCGCAGCTGTTCGTCCGTCAGGTCCGCGCACTTGAGGGCGAGGGTGGCGCGGTGGAAGTCGAGCCAGCCCTCCAGCATGGCGCGTTCGTCGGCGCGGGGCGGCGGGATGGGGCGTCCGTCGGGAGTCGTCTTCATGATCGTCACTCTCGCACAGGCCACCGACACCGGCTCCGGGCCGCGTCAGGGCTCGTCGGCGGCCCGCCGTCGCCGGTCCCGGCGCCGCAGCCACCACCACAGGCCCGTACCGGCCGACGACAGGACCAGCGCCATGGTCACGACCGGCCAGCGGGCGTGCTCGACCCGCCATCCCAGCACCAGGACCACCGCCGTCAGTACGGCCGGGACCAGCAGGGAGACCACGGCCCTGCCGGAGGAGGCGGTCAGACCGGGGGCCGTGCCCGCCGGGCGGCGCGGCGCCGGTTCACGGAAGTAGTAGAGCGCCGCGCGGTCCGTGAGCCGCCCGGTCGCCCAGTGGTACGAGAGCGCCATGTACGGCAGCCATACCAGCGGCGCCACCGTCCCCACCGCGATCACCGCCGCCAGCAGCAGGACCTTCGCCGTCGTGGTGGCCAGCCGCCGGGCCCGGCCCGCTCCGGCGTCCCGGGCGTCGGACGGGGTGAGCAGCCCCAGCAGCCGCGCCATCCGCAGGGTGACGCCCCAGACGGCCCCCGGCCTCGGCCGCAAGCGGCTCCCGGTGTCCTCGGCCGTATCGGCGTCGAAGGCGTCGAGCGCGGTCCGCGCGCCGTCGGCGTCCGGGTACACGCCCATCAGGACGAGGAGTTCGGCGGCCCGCTCGGGCGAGGTCGGATCGCGTCCGTCGAGCCCGGCGAGTTCGAGGACCGTACGCGCCTCGTTGAGCAGGGCCGCGCAGAACGCCACCGGGATCAGCAGCAGGAACGGGCCGCCGACGAAGGCGCCCTCCGCGACCGTGTTCCGCCGCCCCCGGGCGACCACCAGGGCCCGTAGCTCGGCCGGTCCCGCGTCCGGGTATCGCTCCCGGAGCCGGGTCACGGACCGGTCGGCCGCGGGGCCCATGTGCCGCAGGGCGAACCGGGCCAGATGCTCCGGCAGATGTCCCGGGTCGGCGAGGACCGCGCGGAGCAGCGACGCGGGGAGCGCGGCCATGGGGCCTCCCGTCCGTGCGGCCCGCGGGATGGGACGGCTCCAGTCAACGACGGGCGGGTACGGTACGCATCCCGGACGCGTCCGGCGACGTACGGCATGCCGCGTGTCCGGCCCGGGGACGGCCTTGGTCGTCCTCGGGGGCGTGGACGGCCGGGGCCGGGCGGCGGTCCGCGGCGACCGCCGCCCTTCAGGGGGACGCGGTACGGCTCAGTGGCCACCGCCCGAGGAGACGTTGAGGCGCTTGGTGAAGGTGACGCCGCCGTCCTTCGACTCGTACACACCGTCCTGGGTCGCCACGATCAGCCGCCGGGCGTCGACCGCGGTGAGGGCCTGCGGCCCGCCGCCGGGCGCGGTGCCCGTCCGCTTCCAGCTCTTCCCGCCGTCGGCGCTGACGCTGATCTCGCCCGCGGTGCCGATGCCGTACAGGGCCTTCGCTTCGGTCCAGGAGAGGAAGGCCAGTACCGGTCCTGTGCCGGTGGGGAAGGTCTTCCCGCCGTCCGTGCTGGTGGAGATCCCGGCTTCGGTGGTGGCGAGCACGGTGTCGGGGTCGGTGGGGCTGACGGCGATGTCGAGGGCCTTCAGCGGGCTCCGCTTCTCCCAGTTCTTCCCGTCCTTGCTGACCCGCAGCAGTCCGTTGGTGCTGTCGTATCCGTAGACGGTGTCGTGGGCGTAGTCGAGGGAGTGGAAGTCGACCTCGCCCACCAGGGACCGGTCCTTCCAGGTGCGGCCGGTGTCGGTGCTCTCGATGAGCCCGAGGTCGGCCGGGGCGTCGCGGCCGGGCGCGGGGTGTCCGCTGGCGAGGAAGGCGCCGTTCGCGCCGAGCGTGAAGCCCATGAAGTCGTCCTCGCGGTCGCCCACCAGCCGGGGGCGGCCGTCGGCGTCGGGGGTGTGGATGCCGTTGTGGGTGGCTACATAGAGCCTGCCGTCCGCCGGGTGGATCTCCACGCCGTGGATATGGCTGATGCCGGAGCCGGTGCTCCGGCCGTCGTCGCCGGAGTCGTCGCCGTCGCCGCCGCAGGCGGTGAGGGCGAGGACGAGGGCGGCCGTCGCGGCGGACAGGGTGGCGATGCGCTTGTTCATGGGGTCCTGACCAGAGGGTGGGGGAGGGTGCTGACGAGAGGGCGGGGGCGGGTGCCGGTGCGCCGACCCGGTCGGGTGCGGCGCACCGGTACCCGGCCCGGCGGCTCAGAGCCGCTTGAGGATCGCCGTGAAGGTGTCGACCTCGGCCTGCTGGCTCCGGATCACCTCACCGGCGAGCTTCTTCGCCGTCTCGTTGCGGCCCTTCTTCTGCTCGTCCTCGGCCATGGTGATGGCGCCCTTGTGGTGCTCGACCATCAGCCGGGCGAACTCGCGGTCGAAGTCCTTGGCCTTCGCCGCCTTGAGATCGGCCATCTGCCGCTCGGTCATCATGCCGTCCATCGCGGGCGTGTCCCCCGAGCCGTGCGAACCGTGGTCCGTGGCCGTCTCGGGCTTGCCCCACGCCTTGAGCCAGGCCCGCATCTTGGTGATCTCGGGGTCCTGGGCGGCGGAGATCTGCTTCGCGAGAGCGATGATCTCCGCGTCCTGCGCCCGGCCGTCGGCGAGCGCCGACATCTCCAGCGCCTGCTCGTGGTGCGGGATCATCATCTGCGCGAACATCACATCGGTGTCGTTGAACGCGCCCGGTGCCGGGTTGTCGGCACCGCCCGGTGCGGCGGGAGACGACGCGGACCCCTTCTTTCCGTGGTCCATCCCGGCCATGTCGTCGTCGCCGTCCTTGTCGCCGCCGCACGCGGCGAGCAGCAGCCCCGCCGCGGCGACGGCGGAGACGGCGGCGGTACGGCGCGCGAACCGGCGGCGCGGCCCGCGGGGGGCGCGGTCGATGTCCGTGGTGGCGGCGTCCGTGGCGGCGGTGTCCGCGATGGCGCCGGGGCGTGCGAAGCCCTTCAAGCCCTTCATGTCACAACCTCATGCTGTCTGTTCGATACCTGGAAGTGTTCGTCCGGGGCGCGCGGGCATGCCGGAGCGGCCCGCGGCGGGACGGGCTAGATCCGCAGGATCGACAGGGCGGAGAGATCGGGTGGCCGGGCCGGCGGGCCGCGGCGGGTGGTGACGAGTGCGCCGGTACGGAGCCGTAGCAGCCGGTCGGCGCGGCGGCCCTGGACGGCCCGCAGCAGGGCGGCGAGCAGGGCGGAGCCGAGGACGGCGACACAGAGGGCCAGCATGTCCATCGCCATGCCGGAGCCCGGTTCCCCGGAGTCCCCGTGCCCGCCGTGGCCGCTGCCCGTCGGCCGGTCCCGAGCCGGATCGGCGAGGGCCGCGGCCGTGCCGTCGTACCCGGCGCCGTCGGGCGCGTGGGCCGGGGCGGCGATGGAATTCGGCGGGGACGTACCCGCGTCCGTCTCGGGGTGGCCCAGCGTATGCATCGCGAAGACGCCTAGCGCGAGCACGACCAGCAGCAGCTGCCCCCAGGCACCCGCCGTCCTGATCGTTCCGCTCGTCCTCGCCACTGTGACCTCCGCACCCGACGATACCCAAGGCCGGTCCCCCCTGCTGCCACCACCCACCTTCTACTAAGCTGCTTCGCGTTGTCGGCGTGTGGTGAGGCATGCGGTGAAGGAGGAGCGATGAGCCTGAGGTCCTGGGGCCCGCGGCAGTGGCTGGTGGCGGCCGGAGCCGCGGTGCTCGCGGCGGTCCTGATCGGTGTGCCGACCGGGGTCGTCCCCTCCGCCTTCTACAGCCGGATGACGCCCGTGCTCTGGTGGAACTACCCGGTGTGGGCCGTCAGCTCCGTCCTCATGGGCCTGCTCGCCGGGACGTACGCGGGCGACCGCGGACCGGCCCGGGGCCCGGACCGCGACCGGCCGCGCGGCGCCCGCGCGCTGGCCGCCGGGGTGCTCTCGGTGCTCGCCGTCGGCTGCCCGGTCTGCAACAAGCTGGTCGTGCTCGCGCTCGGGATGAGCGGGGCGATGTCGTACTGGGCCCCGGCGCAGCCCCTACTCGCGGTGGCCTCCGTCGCCCTGCTCACCCACGCGCTGGTGAAGCGGCTGCGTACCGCGTCCGCCTGCCCGGTACCGGCGGCGACCGAGCGGGCGGCGGCAGAGCCGGAGGGGCGGCCGGGGCCGGGGGATACGGACGGGCCGGAGGGGCCGGACGCCGGTGCGCAGGGCGAGGCCGGAGCGCCGGGGTCCACCGGTCCGGCGACTACGATGAGCAGCCACTGAGGGCGGGGGCGTCGAGACCGCCGACGAGAGGAGCGGGGCGTGCGACAGCTGGGTGATCTGGAGGCGGAGATCATGGACCGCCTCTGGAACTGGGGTCGTCCGGCCACCGCCCGCGAGGTGCGCGACGATCTCAACCGCAAGCGCCCCATCGCGTACAGCACGGTGAAGACGGTCGCCGACATCCTCTTCAACAAGGGCATGCTGGAGCGCGAGAAGGAGGGCCGGGCCTGGGTCTACCGCGCCACCTGCACCCGCCAGCAGTACACGGCCGCCCGGATGCAGGACGCGCTGGACGGCAACCCCGACCCGGCCGGTGTGCTGCTGAGCTTCGTGGAACAGATCTCCGCCGACGAGGTGCAGGCGCTGCGGTCGGCGCTGCGGGCCGCCAAGCGGCGGAGCGGTTCGTGATCACGACCGTCGGGCTGACCGGGTACGCGGTCCTCGTGGGGGTCGCCGTGCCCTACGCGCTCGCGGCGGCCCGCTGGCCCCACCGCGCGCCCACCGCCGCGTTGCTGGCCTGGCAGGGTCTGACGCTCACCTTCGTCGTGGCATCGGCCCTGGCCGTATACCACCTCGTCCTCGCCGAACAGCACGTCCACGACGGCATCGTGGGGCTGCTCGGCGCCTGCGGTCTCGCCGCCGACGCGCCGCCCGGCGCCGCCCCTGCCGGGCCCGCCGACGTCGCCCTGCTGATGGCGCCCGCCACGATCGTGCTGCTGCCCCTCGGCTGGCTGCTGACGACGGCGTGGCAGACGGGGCGGGAACGGCGCCGCCACGCCGGACTGCTCGCCGTCATCGGCGCCGACGCCGCCGACTACGAGGCCACCGTCGTCGACCACGACGTGCCCGCCGTCTACTGCCTGCCGGGCCGGGAGCGCCGGATCGTCGTCACCCGGGGCGCGCTGGAACGCCTGACGGACGAGCAGCTGCGCGCCGTACTCGCCCACGAGATGGCCCATATCGAAGGGCGGCACCATCTGGTGCGGCTGGCGGCGACGGCGTTCGCCCGGGCCTTCCCCGGGCTGCCGCTCGCCCGGCACGCCCGGGAGCAGACCGCCCTGCTGCTGGAGATGATCGCCGACGACCGGGCGCTCCGCGGCCACTCCCGGGACGCGCTGGCCACCGCGATGTGCGAGGTCGCGGCCGGGCGCGCGCCCGGCTCCGCCCTGGGCGCCGGCGGCTCCGGTGTGCTGATCCGACTGCGCCGTATCCTCACACCCGAGGCCCGGCCGCGCCGGATCACCCGGCTCGGTGTGCTCCTCGCCTCCCTGACGGCCCCCTTCCTCCCGCTCCTGGTGGCCTGCTGAGTCAGAGGCTTCCCGCGCGGCCGGATGCGCCCGATGGAGCTCCGGCGGGGGCGGCGGGGGCGGCGGGGTGCCGGCCCTGCCGGAATATGCTTTTGCGCGCCCGCCGTGGTGAAAACCGCTCGACCCGATCACCCGCAGCGGGAGACCCTCGGGCATGGAGTTCCTCTGCTACCACCGCGACCGGCCCGGCTCCCTGCCGCTACGCGATGAACTGATCGAAGAGCATTGGTCGTATATGGACCGGTACGCGAAGGAGATGATCGCCCGGGGTCCGACCCTCGCCGACGACGGCGACACCCCCACCGGAAGCGTGCACATCGTCGGACTGCCCGATCCCGCCGCCGCCCGCGCGTTCGCCTTCGACGAGCCGAACTATCAGGCCGGTGTCTATCGGGACGTGTTGCTACGACGCTGGCGCAACGCGCTGGGGCGCACCATGTGGGGCTTCCCCGGCGGACGGAGCGGCGGCGACCGGTACCTGGTGCTCGGCCTCGGCGCCGGGCGCGCCGCCGACCTCGATGTACCGCCCGACCGGGACGATCTGATCGCCTACGGGCCGCTGTTGTCCGACGACGGCACCGAGTGGCTGGGCACTGCGGCTCTGCTCCGGGCGCCGGACCCGGACACGGCACGCGCGATCCTGACTCCGGGGCGCTACGCCGACATCGAGGTGCACAACTGGCAGTTCGGCGGACGCGAGTCGTAGCCGGAGACGCCCGTCGGTCCCGTGGCCCGGGGGCGTAGGAGCGGCGGGGCGGCGGGCGGCCCCGGCGGAGTCCGCGGGGCGCGAACCCGCCGGGGCCGGCGCACCGCCGCGGGAGCCCTCCCGCTTCCTGTTGGCCGGACATGGGGCGGTGCGGCCCGGGAGGGATCCGGGGGCGAGTGCCAACCGGATCATAGCGCTAATCAACTTAGCGCTATAGCGGATCGGTCCGTCGCGGGGGGCCCGGGCCAGGGCACGACCGACACCCGGGGGGCGCAGACCCCCCCCCACCGGGCGCCGCCCACAGCGGCCCACCACCCGGCC
>NZ_JBHYZV010000150.1:0-7224 GCF_042753905.1 Streptomyces sp. NPDC059248
CCTCCACACCTACAACCACCACCGCAGCCACACCGCACTGGCCGGCAAGCCGCCGATCAGCCGCGTTAACAACGTTGCAGGTCAATACACCTAGGAGGTGATTTCACGCCTCGGGGATCCGTTTCCTTGTGTGAGGTTCACATCCCGGACACTGTGAGGACGGCACTATCTCTCCCGGCTGGACCATCCGCTGGTTCGGCCATCCCACTCGACGGCGAGGAGAGCCGCATGCGGACCGGCATCGTCACGAAAGCAGAGCCGGGTGTGGAACACCTGGCCGCCCGCGCGGAGGAACTGGGCTTCGACAGTTTCTGGGTGTACGACACACCGATGATCCACGGTGATCCGTTCATGAGCCTCGCCCTCTGCGCCAAGTCCACCCACCGGATCAGGCTCGGTATCGGTGTCACCTCACCCGCGCTGCGCTCCGCGCCCGCCGCCGCGGCGGCGGTCAGCAGCCTCAACGCCCTCGCCCCCGGCCGCGTCATCTGCGGCGTCGGCACCGGGAACACGGCGCGACGTACGCTCGGTATGCGGCCCACGAAGATGGCGGAGCTGGAGACGTTCACGGCCGCCTTGCAGGATCTCACCGCGGGCCGTGAGTCGGACTACCGCGAGGGGACCCGGTCCAGCAGGGTGCGGTTCCTGCATGCCGGGCCGTATGTCGACACCGAGGCTCCTGTGGAGTTCGTCGTGGCCGCGTTCGGACTCAAGGCCGCCGCGGTCGCCGGCCGGCTCGGTGCCGGACTGATCTCCTTCGGGGCGCACGATCCCGCGGCCTGGTCCGCCCTCGGCCGGGCCCGGGGGGAGGCGGCGCGGGGCGCGGGCAGGGCCGGGAGGACCCGGTCGTATCTCATGACCTCCTTGCACATCCTCGCCGATGGTGAGGACCGCTACGGCGATCCGGTCAAGGACGCGACGGGGCATGTAGCGCTCTGCGCGCTGATCCTCAGCGCGGAGAACCCCGCGTTCCGGGCGGCCTTCCCGCTGGCCGAGGCCGCCGCTGTCGACCGGCTGCTCCGACTGCGCGGCACCAACCCCGCCGACCCCAGGTTTCACCAGGCGCTCTACCGCAACTATCTGGGCCGGCTGTCCCCCGAGGACCGCGATCTCATCGTGCCGTCCCTGGTGGACCGATTCGGCCTGGTCGGTACCAGGGACGAGGTCGTCGAGCGGATCGACGCGCTGGAGAAGTCGGGGGTCGACGAGCTGTTGATCCAGCCCGTGGTGGACCCGGAGACCGAGATGACCGAGTTCGTACGGCTGCTGGCCTGATCTTCGGCGAAGCAGGGCCGATGCCACTCGCATCGATACCGCCGGGGGTGGTCGGCCCGATCACGCGATCGGGGGCGGTCCGGGGGTGATCCCGCGCTGATAGCGTCGATCTCCGTACGAGGCCGGTGCGTTCGGCGGTCGACCGGGGCCGCGAGGGGGCGGAGCCGGCGAGGGAGTGGGCATGCGCGGGGGACGGGTCGGAGCGGGTGTACTGGCCGCGGTGGTGCTGGTGGCCGGATGCGGTGGCTCCGGTGGAGGCGAGGGGGACGACCAGGACGGCTCCCCGAAGGAGAAACAGCCCGCGGTGAAGGCGGCGAAGCTGTCGGTGCCGTCCGAGTTCCGTCCCGCTCAGGGGTGGGACGAGTCGCTGCCGTGGATACCCGGTTCGGTGCACTCGATTCCCGTGGCCGCCACCGACGACGGCCGAGTCGCCGTGATGCAGGTGGCGTCGGACGGATACACGGTCAAGGTGCGGGACGCCGCCGACGGAGCGGTGCGATGGAGTTCGGCACCCTGGAAGGTGCCCACCCCGGTCGAAGGCGCGGAGGGATCCGACGCCTCGGGTGAGCCGGCGGAGCTTCCCGGACTGGTCTCGGCCACCATCGGCGGCGCCCCGCATATCGTCGCCTGGGCGCACGGGACGCGGGGCAGCGACGAGCTGAACAAGGGGACGGAGATCCTGCGGCTGGCCGTCTTCCCGGCGAAGGCGACGGGACGGTCCGTCGAGCCGTTGCGGGAGATCGACGTGCCCGTCTCCGCCATGCCGGGCGATTACCAGATCAATGGGGGCGAGGACGGAAGCCTGCTGGTGGCGTGGGGCGACCGGGACATGTATCCGTCCTCGACCGCCGCGGTCGACCTGACCGACGGGAAGATCGCGGTCCACCGCGACCCCGACAAGCTGCTGCCGCAGTGTGCGCGGCAGACGATGTGCAGTGGCAGCCGCGTCATCGACGTCCATGACGGCAGTGTGCTGGTCGCCATGGGGAGCGGCGGATTCGGTGTTCCGGGCCGCTGGTCCAGCGGGGACTTCCGTCCCCGTGGCGTGCCCGCCGTCACCGGATTCCTCAACTCGCCCAACGGAGCCGTCTACGGCGCCGGTGCCGGACGGCTGCTCGCCGCCTGGCATCCCGTACCGTCCAGCGGTGCCGAGGCCGATCCGGTGTGGTCCGTCCATGATCAGGGCACCGGCGAGCTGTTGGCGAGCATGTCCTGCGACGCGGACGTGCCCGAGAAGAAGGACGGTGACCGGGACTACGCGGTCGGCTCGTCGCCCGACGGCCGTTTCCTGTTCGCCGGGCCGGTCGCCTTCGACCTGGAGCGCAAGAAGGGGCTGTGCCTGGTGGGCGACGGCAACCCCAAGACGGTGCTCCTCGCCTCGGCGGATGAGCGGGGGATCGCCTACGGTGCCGTGGAGGACACCGCCGACTCCGAGGCCCCGACCCTGGTGCGGCTCGATCTGACCACACCGACCGGCTCCCCCGAGGTCCTTCCCGCGGGCACCGAACTGCCCCTGATCACGGATCTGAAGGGCTCGGGCCTCTTCGTCACCCGGGACGCGAACGAGAACATCCTGGTCTCCCTGCGCCGCCGGAGCTGAGGACGGGGGAGTCCCTCGGCGGAGCCGGTGAACGGGAGTACGGCCCCGCGACGCCGGTCGGAAGGACGGTGGCGCGGGCCGGGGACGGCCGTCGGCTCACCACCAGGAGAAAACGGGGTTGACATCGGAGTGGGGTCGGTGAGGCTGGCGGGATGAACGAAGAGATCTCTTACGGCTGGCGCGACCCCGTCACCGACGACGAGATGACCGACCTCGTACGGTCGCACGGCGGCAACGCCGTCGCGGGCTGGTGGGACCGGATCAGGGAGTACAGCCTCGGCTGGGTGGCGGCCCGGGACCGTGACGGGCTTCTGGTCGGGTTCGTGAACGTGGCGTGGGACGGCGGGGACCATGCCTTCCTGATCGATACGAAGACCCGGGGCCCGTACCAGCGGCGCGGGATCGCGACGGCGGTCGTCCGGCTGGCGGCGGAGCGGGCGCGCGCGGCCGGCTGCGAATGGCTGCACGTCGACTTCGATCCCCCGCTGCGCGGCTTCTACTTCGACGCCTGCGGCTTCCGGCCGACGGACGCCGGGCTCATCCACCTGCCGTCCACGGGAGGGTGAGCGGCGCCCGGTCGTGACCGCCGTCAGCGCTCTCGCCGAGCGCGGTCCCGCTCGCGAACGGCGTCCACATACGCCTCTATCGCGTCGCGATTGCGGATGAGGACGTCGATCCGGCTGCTCATGCGGTCGCGCTCGTGCTCCAGGGTCGCCAGCATCTCGGGCGTGGGGTTGGGGAAGTAGATGGAGCGGGGCTGGTCGAGGCAGGGGAGGATCTGCTTGATGACCCGGGTGGGCAGGCCCGCGTCGAGCAGGCCCCGGATCTGGCGGACGCGGTCGACGTTGCGTTCGTCGTAGTCGCGGTAGCCGTTGGGGGTGCGGGCGGCGGCGATCAGACCCTGGTCCTCGTAGTAGCGCAGCAGACGGCGGGAGGTCTCGGTACGCCGGGAGAGTTCGCCGATGCGCATGGGGTCCACCTCATATCGGGACGCGGCTTGACCCTCACATCAGTGTGAGGGTTGGAGTCTACGGACATGGAACAGACGCTGTACGACTACAGTCCCGTCACCGAGCGGGAGCCGCTGCGCTGGCCGGGTGGTGCGCGGGTGGCCTTCTATGTGGGGCTCAATATCGAGCACTACCGGCTCGACCGGCCCTCCACCAGCACGTTCCCGGGGACGGCCGGGCTGACGCCCGATCCGCTGAACTACGGGTGGCGGGATTACGGGCCCCGGGTGGGGATCTGGCGCGTCATCGAGAGCCTCGACCGGTACGGGGTACGGGCCAGCGCCCTGCTGAACTCGGCGGCCGGGGAGCGGTATCCGCAGATCGTCGAGGCGGGGCGGGCCCGGGACTGGGCGTGGCTCGCCCACGGCAGGGACAACTCGACCTTCCAGGCGGGGATGGAGCCGGAGGAGGAGCGGCGGTATCTGACGGAGGTGGTGGAGAGCATCGAGCGGACCACCGGACAGCGGCCCCGGGGCTGGATGGGCCCGGCACTGACCGAGACGTTCCAGACGCCCGGGCTGCTGGCGGAGCTCGGTCTCAAGTACGTACTCGACTGGACCAACGACGATCAGCCCTACCGGCTGAACGTCCCCGGGATGATCAGCGTGCCGTACTCCGTCGAACTCAACGACATAGGGCTGTTCGTCAGCAAGGGCATCTCGGGACCCGACTTCGTGCGGATCGTCCGGGACCAGCTGGACCAGTTGTACGAGGACGCCACGCCCGACAGCGGCCGGGTGATGGCCCTGGCGCTGCACCCGTTCGTCATCGGCCAGCCGTTCCGCAGCCGCTATCTGGACCAGGCCCTGGAGTACGTCGTCAACCATCCCGGGGTGTGGGTGACCACCAGCGACGAGATCGCCGGGCACTACACGGCCGGGTCGGATTAGGCCGTCTCAGCCGCACTGCCAGGTGAACACCGCCTTGTCGAAGCGGCGCGCGGCCAGGTCGTCGCGGTGGATCAGCCAGTACAGGAGCCCGGCGTCGCCCCACATCATGTCGGCGTCGTCGTCACTGTCGAACTGGGCGAGCAGCACCCAGTCCGCCGACTCGGCCGTCAGCCGGGGGTCCCGCCGGTCGACGGCGCCGGCGTCGCCCCCGCCCAGGGCCGTCGCGGCGGCCTCCAGCTCCACCGGGTTCTGGATGGAGTGGGGATGGCCGCCTATGCGGTGGGCGGGGCCCTCGTCCTCCTCGGTGTCCCACAGCGCCTCGTCGAAGTCTTCGCCGCACACCGGGTGGTCGTACCGCTGCCAGGCCGGGGAGCCGGGGGAGAAGGCGTCCCGCAGGTCGGGGTGCCACGGCTCGGCCGACGTCATCGTCGGACGGGCCGCCAGATCGACCACGGGGTACGGGTCGAGGCCCTCGGGTGTCCCGCGCGGGAGGACGGGTTCGCCCGCGGGGACGTACAGCAGGCGGGAGCCCGGCCGGGTGTCCGGATACTCCGGGAGCACCACGGCCGAGCCGTCGTCCAGCTGCCCGTCGAAGTAGAAGAACAGCAGTGTGCCGTCCTTGGGGACATCGACGTCCAGCGCCTCGCGCGGCAGCGCCGAGCAGTCGGCCGAGGCGATGAACGACAGCGGGCCGTGGCCCTCCCACACGGGCCACGCCCATCCTGCGGGCAGTTCGGGTATCCCGCCGAGCCGGGCCGCCACCGGATCGCCCGGCCGGGCCGGGAGCAGACGGGCGGCGGGGCGCAGCAGCCCGAGCCATCGCTCGGCGTCGTCCGAGGACAGATGCCGGTGGGCGAGGTCGCGCAGGATCTCCGGGGTTCCTTGGGCCATGGGGACGATGATGCCCGGCGCCACTGACAACCGGCCGAAAGCCCTGATCGGGAGGGGGCAAGGGGCGGGAGCGGTCAGGGGGCGACCAGTGGCTCCGCCTCGTGGGCCCGGCGCAGCAGGGACGCGAACTCGGGGGCCGCCGGGACCGAGGTCGTGCCGATGCGGTGGACCGGGACCACCGGGGTCCACGAGTTCAGGACCGCGGCGCCCGCCAGCGACGTCAGATCGGCGGGGGTGACCTCCCGGTCCTCCTGGGGGACTCCGAGACGGGTCAGCTGCCGGCGCACCGTGCCCATCATCGTGCCGCGCAGCATCCGCGCCTCCGGCCAGATCACGGACGTGCCGTCCCAGAAGACCAGGTTCCAGATCGAGGCCTCGCTGAACCGGCCCGCTCCGTCGACGAAGGCGACGTCGTCGAAGCCCTCGGCCGCCAGCAGACGGGGGTAGTAGGTCTTGGCGATCTCCCCGACGTGCTTGATCTCCGGGAGGGGGCGTTCGTAGGGGACCACGGCCAGCGACAGGGGTCCCGATGGGCCGTTCGCGGGTGGCGCCGTGGACACCAGGAGGTCGAGGGCCGCCGAGGGGTCGGCGGGGGTGAACTCGCCTTCCCGGGAGTAGACCGTCGCCTTCAGCGACAGGTCGGCGGGGCCCGTCGCCAGGGCGTCCCGCAGCAGTTCGCGGACCCGCTCGTCGGGCAGCGCCCGGCCGAAGAGTTCGCCGGAGGCGTTGCGGAGCCGGTCCAGATGGAGATCGAGGCCCCGGATCCCGCCGTCGCGGACCTGGATCGCCGTGAAGTGGGCATAGCCCGCGAAGGCGAGCGGAGCCAGCTCGTCGGCGGTGGCCGGACGGCCGTTGAGGCGGGTGACGTAGGAGGAGAGGTGCGAGGAGCCGGAGGAACTAATCGGGGTGGTGGTCATGTTGGGAAGGTAGGGCCTCACATCGATGTGAGTTTCCAGTGGAAGCAGTGGACGTGGTGGACGTCACACGCGGTCGGGACGGGCGGGGGTACGGACGGTATGGGGATGAGGATCGGCGAACTGGCCAGGGTGACCGGGGTCAGCCCGAGGTTGCTGCGCTATTACGAGGAGCAGGGCCTGCTGACTCCGTACCGCGTCGGGACGCATCGCAGGTACGCCGCCGACGCGCCGGATGTCGTCGGCCATATCCGCGCCTTCCTCGACGCCGGGCTGCCGACCCGGGTCATCCGGGAGGTGCTGCCGTGCGTCGAGGGGCCGGGGCCCGCCCTGAACCGGTGCGCCGCCGGGACGCTGGAGGAGCAGTTGCGCGGCCTCGACGACCGGATATCGACGCTCCAGTCGAGTCGTAGCGCGCTCGCCGGGCTGCTGGCCGCGGCGCCGCGGCCGGGGGCTGAGCGGGCACGGGTCCCCGCCCAGCCGGTGCGGACCCCTGTCCGGCGGGTACGGGTTCCCGTCGGCCTCGTCGGCTGAGCCGTCCGCCCCGGGTGGCGGTAATCCGGTCCCCGGGGCGGACGGCTCGACCGGCGGACCGGCGGACGGCTCGACCGGCGGATCGGCGGATCGGCGGACCGGGGTCAGTC
>NZ_JBHYZV010000151.1:0-6245 GCF_042753905.1 Streptomyces sp. NPDC059248
CCACCCCCCCGGGCCGCCGGGCGACCGCGGCCCGACGGCCCCACGAGACCTCACGGGGGCCCGTCGGCCGTCATCAGAGGAGAACGAGGTTCATGCGAGTGACGACAACGCCCCGCGCCCGGACGGCCGCCGCGCTGACCGCCGCCTGTCTGATCGGGCTCACCGCCTGCTCCGGATCCGGCGGTGGGGACGACGAGTCCGTGAAGGGTCCGATCGATACGGGGCCCACCGCCGGGCCCGTGTCGAAGGACGCGCTCGCGCGGGCCGTGGTGGAGGCCGTACCCGGGCACCGGATCGCCGCCGGGGGTGCCGTCACGGCGGGGGACGTGAGGGTCGGGGAGGGCGAGAAGGACTGTCTGCCCGTCGCACACGCACTCGCCGGAGTCGCGCTCGGGAAGCCGGAGTCGGTGACCGGGCAGCGGGAGGTGACCGGTGAGGGAGTGGTGACCACCGTGACGCTCGGGCTGTACGGGCGGGACGGCGGGCCCGAGGCGATGGAGGGGCTGGCGGAGGCGTTGCAGAAGTGCGGGGGCGGGTTCTCGGCCACCGTGAAGGGCGTCGGGCAGAAGGTGTCGAAGGTCGCGGCGGAGGTCGCGCCGCAGGGGGCCGATCAGGCCATGGCGTTCGGGGCCGAGGTCACCCGGGGCGGGAAGACCGTGCCGGTGAAGGCGGTGGTCTTCCGGAAGGGGATCACCGTCGGATATCTGAGCGCCACCGGGGCCGACATCAAGGACTTCGCCTTCCCGGTCGAGGTGTTCGAGGCGCAGATCGTCCGGCTGGCGTAGCGCCTCGGGACTTGACCGGTCTCACCAGCGCTCCGGCGGCGGGGACGTCAGATGGTCCACCAGGCGGGCCACCCGGTCGCCGAGGGTGCGGCGGCCCCGGGTCGGCAGGGGGCCGGCGTGTTCGCCGGCCGCCGCGCTCACCAGGTGCTGGACCGTGTCGAGGTCGATGCCGTCGGTGTCGGGGGCGACGGTGAGGGACTCGTGGGCCAGGGCCAGGACGTCCCGGTCGCCGCCGTCGAGGGTGAAGAGCGTGGCCCCGGCGCGACGGGCCGCTTCGAGATGGGTGAGGAGGCCGTCGCCCGGGCGGTCGGGGGCGACCAGCAGCAGGGTCTCGCCGCGGCGGGCCCTTCGCAGCCGGGCCGGGCCCACGGCGAGATGGGGCGGGTCCCCGGGGCGGGCCCGGTGGCGGATCAGGGTCGGGTCCAGTTCGGGGCGGCCGGACCAGGCGGCCTCGTCGACCAGGTGCGCGGCCAGGTGCCAGGGCTCGTACTCCTCCGTGCCGACCAGGAGCAGACCGTCCCCGCGCGGGGAGACGGAGCCCCGGAGCGCGCCCGCGAACCGCCGCGCGGCCCCCGGCCACTCCGTTCCCGCCAGCACCTCGCGCAACAGCGCGACCCGTACAGCGTCCATGGGGCCGCATCCTGTCCCGGGGCGCGGTCCTGCGGGGGCGGTATCACCGTGCCTCACCCGTACGAGGGGGCCGTACCAACGAGTAGGGTCGCGGCATGACTTCCACTGACTCCACTGACAGCACTGCCAAGCCCGCCCCCAAGGACCCCTGGGACCTGCCCGATGTCTCGGGTCTCGTGGTCGGTGTCCTCGGTGGCACCGGTGACCAGGGGCGGGGGCTGGCGTACCGGTTCGCCAGGGCCGGGCAGAAGGTGATCATCGGCTCGCGGGCCGCCGAGCGCGCGGAGGCGGCGGCGGCCGAGCTGGGGCTCGGGATCGAGGGCGCCGACAACGCCGAGTGCGCCCGGCGCAGCGATGTGGTGATCGTGGCCGTGCCGTGGGACGGGCACGCCAAGACGCTGGAGTCGCTCCGCGGCGAGCTGGCCGGGAAGCTGGTGATCGACTGCGTCAATCCGCTGGGCTTCGACAAGAAGGGCGCGTACGCGCTGAAGCCGGCGGAGGGCAGCGCCGCGGAGCAGGCGGCGGTCCTGCTGCCGGACTCCCGGGTCACGGCCGCGTTCCACCATCTGTCGGCGGTGCTGCTCCAGGACGTCTCCGTGGCCGAGATCGACACGGATGTGATGGTGCTGGGCGAGTCCCGGGCCGATACCGATGTCGTCCAGGCGCTGACGGCGCGGATCCCGGGGATGCGGGGGGTCTTCGCCGGGCGGCTGCGCAACGCGCACCAGGTGGAGTCGCTGGTGGCGAATCTGATCTCGGTGAACCGGCGTTACAAGGCGCACGCGGGGCTGCGGGTCACCGACGTGTAGGACGGACGTCCAGGACCGGCGCTCGGAAGCGCATAAGAGCGATAAGCGCTGTCCTCACCCGTCCGGGAGATCACCCCGACCCGCGCGGACCCGGCGTACGGGACCCGGTGGGGCATGGGGGACACTGGACCGTACGCGGCCGTCGACCCGTCACGGCCGTCCGGCCGTCCGGCCGTCCGGCCATCCGGCCATCCGACCGTCCGATCAGGAGCCAGTCCCCATGCCCCGCCTCGCCGTCTACACCCTCGTCGCCTGTCTGCTCGCCGTGGTCGCCGCGGTGGTCTCGTTCGTCCAGGGCATGTGGATCGGGGTCGTCTGGGTGCTGCTGGCCGGTCTGTCGTCCAATATGACCTGGTACTACCTGAAGCGGGGCAAGGCGGGGCGCGCGGCGGGCTGACGCCCGCCCGTTCCCGCTCATGGGGCTCCGCGACTAATTCGGTTGCCCCGGCCGCCTTTCCGGGCGGACGATGACGCGTTGTGCCCAAGCTCCCCGCGATACTCCCCGACCTCACGCCCTGGCGGTCCTCCCGCGACTTCCGGCTGCTGTGGATCCAGGGTCTGATCACCTACTTCGGCAGCTTCATGGCGATGATCGCCCTGCCGTTGCAGATCAAGGATCTGACCGAGTCCCCCCTGGCGGTGGGCGCGATGGGCGCGGTCGAGCTGGTGCCGCTGATGGTCTTCGGACTGTACGGCGGCGCGCTCGCGGACGCCGTGGACCGCCGGAAGCTGATTCTGTGGACGGAGGCCGGGCTCGGGCTGCTGGCGCTGATCCTGCTGGTCAACGCGTTGCTGCCGGATCCCATGCTGTGGCCGCTGTATGTGGTGGCGGCCGGGGTCTCCGCGCTGGCGGGCATCCAGCGCCCGGCGATCGACGCGCTGATCGCCAAGATCGTGCCGCATGACCAGCTCACCGCCGCCGCGGCGCTGAACGCCCTGCGGTGGCAGGCGGGGGCGATCGTGGGCCCCTCGGTGGCGGGTGTGGTGGTGGCGTACGCGGGCCACCCGGCGGCGTACTCCGTGACGGTCCTCACCTTCGCCGTCTCCGTACTGCTCTGTCTGCGTCTCGCGGCCGCGCCGCCCGCCCGCGAGGCGGAGAAGCCGTCGCTGCGCGGGATCGCGGAGGGCGCGCGTTATGCCTGGTCACGGCCGGTGCTACTGGGGACGTACGCGGTCGATCTGGCGGCCATGGTGCTGTCCGCGCCGATGGCCCTGCTGCCGTTCCTCGCGGATGAGCTGGGGGCGGAGTGGTCACTGGGCCTGATGTACGCGGCCATCGGCCTCGGCTCCGTCGTCCTCAGTCTGACCAGCGGCTGGACGGCCCGGGTCAAGCGGCACGGCCTGCTGGTGATCTTCGGGGCCGCGGGGTGGGGCCTGGGCGTCGCGGGCGCCGGACTGGTGGGGAACGTCTGGCTGGTCCTGTTCTGTCTGGCGTTCGCGGGCGCGGCGGACATGCTCAGCGGTCTCGCCCGCTCCACGATCTGGAACCAGACGATCCCCGACGCGCTCCGGGGGCGGCTCGCGGGCATCGAGGTGCTCTCGTACAGCGTCGGCCCCCAGCTGGGCCAGGTCAGGGCCGGTGCGCACGCGGGCTGGACCGGCACCCGCCCGGCGATCTGGGCGGGCGGTGTGGCCTGCGTGGTCTTCGTGGGAGCACTGACCGCCGCCCTCCCGAAGCTGGTCAGGTACGACGCCTCGACGGACGAGGACGCGCTCCGCCGCCGCGCCGAGAAGGAGTCGGCGATGTCCGGGGACGACGTCCGGCTGCCGTCCCAGTCGTAGGCCCGATCACACCGGCGGCCCCGGCCCTGCGGCCCCGGACCGGCGGTACGTCCCCAGGAGTCCCCGGAGCCGTACCGCCGTCGTCAGGGTCCCGGTGTCACCGGGACGGGCCGCCTTCTCCGCCGCCGCCTTCGCCGCCTTCGCCGGGCTTGTCGTGCCAGCGGGGGTCCGTCTCCCACTCCAGGTTGCGCTCGCGGGCCGTGTCCATGGCGTGGGCGGCCTCCTCACGGCTGGTGTAGGGGCCGAAACGGTCCTTGGCCGGGCAGTCGGGGCCTTCCTCGACCTTCTGGTGCTTCAGGCAGTAGTACCACTCGCCGGGCTTACCGGCCTGCCGCTTCTTGAACAGGGCCATCGCCGCTCCTTCGTCCCTCCTGGCCGGACCGGGCCCACCCCCTTCCCGGGGACAGCCGCGGGCGGCCTCTCTCGACCATGCTGCCCCACCCCCGCTGGTTAGACTCGTCGGCATGTCTGGCCAGTCGCTGCTCGTGCCCGGGGTGCTCTCCCCCGCCCGTTCCGTTCCCGCCGTCGTCAAGCGCCCCGAGTACGTCGGGAAACCCGCGCCGACCCCGTACACGGGGCCCGAGGTGCAGGACCCCGAGACCGTCGAGCGGATGCGGGTGGCGGGGCGGCTCGCCGCCCGGGCGATGGAGGAGGCGGCCCGGCACATCGCGCCGGGCGTCACCACGGACGAGCTGGACCGGGTCGCCCACGAGTACCTCTGCGACCACGGCGCCTACCCCTCCACCCTCGGCTACCGGGGCTTCCCCAAGTCGCTCTGCGCCTCTGTGAACGAGGTGATCTGCCACGGCATCCCCGACTCGACCGTGCTGCGCGACGGCGACATCGTGAACCTCGATGTGACGGCGTACATCGGCGGGGTCCACGGCGACAACAACGCCACCTACCTCTGCGGTGATGTGGACGAGGAGTCCCGGCTGCTGGTGGAGCGGACCCGGGAGTCCCTCAACCGGGCGATCAAGGCCGTGAAGCCGGGGCGGCAGATCAATGTGATCGGCCGGGTCATCGAGTCGTACGCCAAGCGGTTCGGCTACGGCGTGGTCCGCGACTTCACGGGCCACGGGATCAACACCTCTTTCCACTCCGGTCTCGTCGTCCCCCACTACGACGCCCCGCACGCCACGACGGTCATCCAGCCGGGCATGACGTTCACCATCGAGCCGATGCTGACGCTGGGGACGCACGAGTACGACATGTGGGACGACGGCTGGACCGTGGTCACGAAGGACCGGAAGCGGACCGCCCAGTTCGAGCACACGCTGGTGGTCACGGAGACCGGTACGGAGATCCTCACCCTGCCCTGAGACACCGGGTGCGGGCCCGTCGCCCGGGAGTCCTTTACCGACAACGCGTCGGGAAGGTGTTGACTTAGGCAAGCCTAAGTAGAGAGAATCGAGCTGGCAACAGGCATCTGCGGTTATTGGCGATTTCAACTACCGCGGTCCGTTCGCGTCTTTTGCCGTGTTCCTTCCCCTCGTCTCCCGGAGGACCGCCTTGGACGTCGTCACCGCCACCACCGGCACGCCCTTCTCCCAGCTCCTGCGCACCACGACGCACGACAAGCACGACGAGGCGAACGCCTCGCCCTTCATCGGCCATCTGCTCGCGGGCCGCCTCGGCATAGCCGCGTACGCCCGCTACACCGAGCAGCTGTGGTACGTGTACCGGGCGCTGGAGGAGGCCGGTGAGGCGCTGCGCGACGACCCGGTCGCGGGCCCCTTCGTCCGGGACGAGCTGCTGCGCACGGCCGAGCTGGAGCGGGATCTGGCGTTCCTGCTGGGCGACGACTGGCGGGCCGGGGTCGCCCCCCTGCCGTCGACGGCGGCGTACGTCGCCCGGGTCGAGGAGTGCGCCCGTACCTGGCCCGCCGGGTTCGTCGCCCATCACTACACCCGCTATCTGGGTGATCTCTCCGGCGGCCAGGTCATCCGCGACCAGGCGGAGAAGACCTGGGGCTTCACCCGCAAGGGCGACGGCGTCCGGTTCTACGTCTTCGACGGGATATCCAACCCGGCCGCGTTCAAGCGGATGTACCGGGAGCTGCTGGACACGGTGAACGCCGACGATCTGGAGAAGCAGCGGATCGTGGAGGAGTGCCGCCGGGCCTTCGACTTCAACAGCGCCGTGTTCTGGGAGCTGAACGAGACGTACCCGCTCAGCGCGTGACGGCGCAGTGGTGAGAGACGGCCGGAGGGCCGGGAACCCCGAAGCGGGTTCCCGG
>NZ_JBHYZV010000152.1:0-5610 GCF_042753905.1 Streptomyces sp. NPDC059248
GCCCCCGCCCGCCCCCCGACGCCCCGTCGCCGACCGGGACGCCGGAGCCGCCCCGGCCCAGCGGCTCGGCACCCGCGCCGACGGGATCGACCCGGCCCGTGCCGCCCCCGACGCCGACGCCGACGCCGACCCCGACCGAGACGTGTACGCCGTTCCTGTGGTGGTGCGTCTGACCGTCAGGGGCCTGATGGGCCTGATGGGCCCGGAGGTCTCGCGGTGGGTTACGCGGCTCCTCGTGCGGCACCGGTCCGTGCGTCATCAGCCCGTGCGTCCCGAGCGTCTTCCGTTCGCGCGCCGGGGGCGTTGATTACTCCTGTTACGCAGGTGACGTACGGGCCGCTTGTGGCGGAGCCTCCGGCGTCGGGCGCGTCGGGCGCGTCGGGCGCGTCGTTGACGAGGCGCTTCAACAGGTCCCGCAGAAGCACCTGCTCCACCGGGCTCAGCCCGGCCAGCGGCTCGCGGGCGAAGTGGGCCGCCTTCAGTGACCGGCGCAGCCGCCGGGTCATCTCCGCGCCCGCGTCCGTCGCCGCCGCGTGCTTCACCCGGCGGTCGTTCGGGTCGGGATGCCGCTCCACCAGGCCGCGCAGTTCCAGCCGGTCGATGATCCCCGTGATGTTCGACGGCTCGCACGCCATCCGGTCGGCCAGCTGCCGCATCGGCAGCGGCCCCTCGGTCAGCAGCGCCAGCACCTTCGCCTGCGCGACCGTGAGGGAGTGCTCGCCCGCGGCGTGCTCGTACGCCGTCAGGAAGCGGGAGACCACGCCCCCGATCAGATCGAGCACCTCGCCCGACACACCGTCCTCGGGCGCGGTGCGCCCGGTGGGCCGGTCGATGGGTTCGGGAGGGATATCGGGGGCCGCGGCGGCGCGTTCAGTGGGCATACCGGCCAGCGTACTCCGATACTTGACAACATGAAATATCTTTGATGGGATTTACTTCATCACTTGAATCTTTCTCTTCATGAAGCGCTACCGCGCAGGAGGCTCTCCCGGATGTCAGCACTGCCGAAGACCAGTCGTGAGTGGCACCTCGTCGCCCGTCCGCACGGCTGGCCGACGAAGGATCTCGTGGCGTTGCGCGAGGTCCCCGTCACCGAGCCCGCCGACGGCCATATCCTCGTGCGCAACAGCCACTTCTCCGTCGACCCGTATATGCGCGGCCGGATGAGCGACGCCAAGTCGTACGCCGCGCCGTACGAGCTGAATCAGCCCATGCACGGCGGCGCGGTCGGTGAGGTCATCGCCTCCGACGTGGCGGGCTTCGCCGTCGGCGACATCGTGGCGCACCAGCTCGGCTGGCGCGAGATCGCCGAGGTGCCCGCCCGGGAGGCCCGGAAGATCGACACGTCCCTCGCCCCCGCCTCCGCCTATCTGGGCGTCCTCGGGATGACCGGCCTCACCGCCTACGCGGGGCTGCTGGAGGTCGCCGGGATCAAGGAGGGCGACACGGTCTTCGTCTCCGGCGCGGCGGGCGCGGTCGGCGGCTACGTGGGCCAGATCGCCCGGATCAAGGGCGCCTCCCGGGTCATCGGCTCCGCCGGGTCCGACGCCAAGGTCGAGCGCCTGGTGAAGGGGTACGGCTTCGACGCCGCCTTCAACTACAAGGACGGCCCGGTCGCCCAGCAGCTCGCCGAGGCCGCGCCGGACGGTATCGACGTCTACTTCGACAATGTGGGCGGCGAGCATCTGGAGGCCGCGATCGGCGCTTTCAAGACGAAGGGCCGCGCGGCCCTGTGCGGCGCCATCTCCATGTACAACGCCACCGAGCCCGCCCCCGGGCCCAACAACCTCTACCTGGCCGTCACCAAGCAGCTGCGCCTCGAAGGCTTCCTGGTGACGGACTACTTCGGTCTGCTGCGGCAGTACATCACGGAGGCCGCGGGCTGGCTCGCCTCCGGTGAGCTGGTCTACGACGAGACCGTCGTCGAAGGCATCGAGAACGGCTTCGACGCGTTCCTCGGCGTTCTGCGCGGCGAGAACACCGGAAAGATGATCGTCGCACTTCCGGCCTGACGGGTTAGGGTCGTTCGACCAGCCGCCGCGGTCGTGGGCGCGAGCCGCGGCGCATGAGGGAGGGATCCATATGCCCATCCAGCAGTCCGACGTCGCCTACACGGCCGTCGCCACCGCGGAGAACGGCCGGGACGGCCGGGTCTCCACGGACGACGGCAAGCTCGACGTCGTCGTCAACCCGCCCAAGGAGCTGGGTGGCTCGGGCGCGGGCACCAACCCCGAGCAGCTCTTCGCCGCCGGTTACAGCGCCTGCTTCCAGGGCGCGCTGAGCGTCGTGGCCCGCCAGGAGGGCGTCGACGTCAGCGGGGCCACGGTCACCGCGGAGGTCGGCATCGGGAAGAACGCGGAGGGCTTCGGCATCATCGTCGGTATCTCCGCGCGGATACCCGACGTGGACGAGGCGCGTGCGCGCGAGCTGATCGAGAAGGCCCACGAGGTGTGCCCGTACTCGAAGGCGACCCGCGGCAACATCACGGTGACGCTCACGGTCGCGTAGCCCGCGCCGCTTCAAGGGCCCGTTTCAAGGCTCCGCGGACTTCACGGCCCCCGCGCCCGGCGAAACGCCGCGGCGCGGGGGCCGTGCCTTTTGGGATCGGGTCAGCGGGTCAGCGCGTCATGAGCGCGCGGGCCACCAGGGCGAAGGAGCCCTTGGGGTGGTCGCGGAAGAGCGGCTCGGTGCCGATCAGCACCGCGGAGCCCCGGCTCACCACCGCCGGCTTGCCCGACGCGTCCGAGGGGCCGCCCGTGCCGTCGGCCAGGGCCCGCCAGTGGCCCGCCACCAGCGGATTGCCCGTGGCGTACGACTGGTCGGTCCGCACCCCGTCGCCCAGGCCCGTGAACCACACCGGCGAGTAGACGAACGTGTGGCCCGGCGCCCCGCCGGTCAGCGCGCCGCCCGCGTTGGTGACCCGTACGACACCATTGGCGTCGCCGTTGCCCTCCACGGCCGTCGCGGTGATCAGCCCGGACTGGTTGCCGAACGTCGCGCCCGCCGCGCCGAGACCGGTGAAGGCGACACCGCTCGCGGCGAACGCGTCCCGCGCGGCCGGGGTCAGCGCCGACCAGCTCAGCCCGGTCGACACGATCAGCGCGTCCGCCGACTTCCAGTCAAAGCCCGCGTTGAGGACGGCGGTCGACACCGGGACGACGTCGAAGCCCATCTCCCGCAGGGCGAACTGCTCGCCCGAGGTCACCGCCGCGGCCACCCGGGTCCGCTTCAGCGGAGCGACCCCGCGGTCCCGGGTCGCCGCGAAGACGACCCCGTACCGGTCCGCGGCCACGACGGCCGCCTTACGCGCCGAACCCGGCACGATCGCCGCGCCGTCCCCGGTCCGCCGGACCGCGACCCCCTGAGCCAGCAGGGAGTTGAGCGCCGCCAGCTCCTTCGGGTCGTCGAGCCGCAGCTTCAGATCGCCCCACGGCGCCACATAGCCCGTCGGCGCCGCCGCGGCCACCGGACGGCCCACGATCCGCGGGTCGCCGTGCGCGACCCGGTCCACCGAAGCGCCCCACAGCAGCCCGAGGCTCCAGCCCGAGATGTCGTACATCGCCGACACATCGGCGCTGATGTCGCGCCCGGCGGCCAGCATCACATTGGCGATGCCCCGCTTGGGCTGCCGCATATCGACCACGTACGACCCGGCCGGATAGACCTTCCCGCCGAGCCGGAACGGCAGAACGGCCCGCTCCACCTTCACGTCGTTGGCGACCAGATGGTCCACCAGTCGGCCCGCCGCGACACCACTGCGCTGCCCGGAACCGGCCGGGATCACATACGCGCGCGGGAACGTGGTCGTGTACACGTCCTCGGGGCCGATCCCGGGCACCCCGGGCACCGTCTCCTCGGACACGGGCCGCTGCGCCTCGCCCGCTGCGCCCCGCCGGAACGTCTCGATCTGGTCGGCCAGTACCTGGTTCCGGTTGGTCCGGGTGAAGTCGAGCGTCGCGCGCATCGCCGCGCCCGCGATCGCCGTGTTGATCGTGGAGCGGCGGCGCAGCTCCTCCACCGCGAGGGTGTCGTACGCGCTGCCGTTGACCCGCATCGGGAACTCGATGGTGTGCGAGGCGACCGCGCCCTGGAACGGCATGTACTGCGGGGTGAAGATCGGCGGCCAGTCGTCCCAGCCCTCGGCCGAGTCGCGGAACGGGATCTCCACCGGCCGTACCCCGTCCTTCTCCGGGGTGTAGCCGAGCCCGTTGACCGCCTTCTCCATCCCGAGCGCGTTGGCGTACGCGTTCTTCAGGAAGAGGTCGTACTCGTAGTTCTCGCCGTGCGGCGGGGTCGTCGGCTCGATCAGCGTGCCGTTGACATAGCCGTGCAGATCCAGCATGACGGCGGGCTGCTTGTCGATGGCGATCTGCCGGACCGCCCGGGTCTCCGGCTGGGTGGCCGTGATGAAGTCCCGGTTCAGGTCGAAGCCGTTGGCGTTGGCCCGGGTCCCGGCGACCCGGCCGTCCGGGTTCGCGGTGACATTGAGATAGATCCGGTTCTTCGCCAGCAGGGAGACGGTCTCGGCGTCCTTCGCCTTCGCCAGCTCCTCGATGAGCTTCAGGGCCGCGTCCGTACCCTCCCACTCGTTGCCGTGGATGTTGTTGTTGATGAAGACGGGCGTCTTGTACGTCTTCTTGATCCGCGAGTCCCGGGCCGCGGCGGCCGGGGCATTCTCTATTCGCTCCCGCATCCGCTCCTGCTCGCGGGCCTCCCGGCCGCTCTCGGGCGCGGTGACGGTGACGAGATACAGCTCGCGGCCCGTCGTGGAACGGCCCGCGACCTCGACACTGACCCGGTCGCCCAGCTTCTGGAGCTCGTTCAGCTTCGGGGCGATCGCGTGGTACGGGACCAGGCCCAGCTTCAGCGACTTGTCGGACTGGTCGACGGGCGGCGCGGTGAGGACGGTCTTCCGCGGATAGCCCTCGGCGCGGTGGACGGAGTGGGAGGGCGCGGTCAGCGCGTTACGGGTGGCCGCGAGCGGGGCCTTGGAGAGGGCCGAGTCGGTCGCGCCCGTGTCGCGTACGGGATCGGGGCCCGTACCGCCGGGCACGGTGCCCGGCACGGACGGCGCGCCGGGGCGGGCCGCCGCGGGAACGGGTGCGAGGAGCACGGCGACGGCGAGGGCCGTGGTCGTGACCAGAACGGGTCTGGAAATGCCCATGCGTGGTTGCCTCCGGGGATCGGGGACGACCGCTGTGACGCAAGTGCACAGGTGTGCGGATGAGTCATCGCGTTCGATACGCAGGGGTCTACCGGTTGAGCCGCGGAACAATCAAGAGGGATAGGCCACGTATTTCCCCGTGCCGATGGCCGGGAGCCACCGGGAAGCCTCCCGGAGGGCCCCACCGACAGCCGCGACCAGGGCGAGTGAGCCGAAGGGCCGCGTCGTGGTCTGGAAGGAGAGCGCGCGCCCCGGCCCCCTCCAACCGGGCAGCCTCACCCCGGGACGGCGAGTGAGCCGAAGGGCCGCGCCGTGTTCTGGAAAGAGAGCGTGCGCCCGGGCCTGCTGGACCGGGGAGCCTCACCTCGGGATGGCGAGTGAGCCGAAGGGGCGCGTCGTGGTCTGGAAGGCCAGGCCGACGTGCCGCCCGAACGCGCCCAGCGCCT
>NZ_JBHYZV010000153.1:0-5559 GCF_042753905.1 Streptomyces sp. NPDC059248
GCCCTGGCGCTCTGACCTCCGGCGCGCCGACCGTAGCCGTCACCACCGCAGAAGCCCGCCGCCCCCGGTCGACCGGGGGCGGCGGGCTTTTCACGGCCGGGCCCGGACGACCCGTCCGTACGGTTCCTCAGCTCTGTACGGTTCCTCAGCCGCCCTGGCGCGAACGGGCCCGGAACGCCGCCTTGCGCGCTTCCTTCGCGACCCGCTTCTCCGGGTGCAGCCGTCCCATCGCCTCCAGGACGTCCGCCGTCGCCGGGTGGTCGACCCGCCAGGCCGCGTCCAGGAAGCCGGTGTGGGTGCCCGTCAACCCCTGGATGAGCCCCTGGAGTTCCTCCAGCTCACCGCCCGCGTCCAGCTGTGCGGCGATGGTGTCGACGGAGAGCCAGAAGATCATCGCCTCGGAGGGCGCGGGCACCTCGGAGGCGCCCCGCTCGGTGAGCCAGACCCGGGCCAGACCGCCCAGCTCGGGATCGTCGAGGACGCCGCGGACCTCCGGCTCGCCCTGCGGACCGACCAGGGTGAGCGCCTGCTGGCAGCGGAGCCGGCGCAGCGGGGCGCCCTCGTCGGCGCCCCGGGCCGCGGCGAGCAGCTCACGGGTGGCGATCGCGGGCTCACGGCGGGCCAGCCACCGCTCGGTCTCGGCCCTGGCCGCCTGCTCCGGGTAGTGCGCGAGCCCGTCGAGCAGGACATCGGCGCCCTTGTCGGCCAGATCCCCGACGGCGGGGGCCTCGACCCCGGCCTCCAGCATCCGGGCCCGGACGCCGTAGAAACCGAGGGGCGTGAGCCGGACCAGTCCGTACCGGGACACGTCCTCCTCGTCGATGGCGTCGGGCACGTCGTCGCCCGCCTCCGCCATCAGCGCCTCGTCGACGGGCCGGTACTCGACCAGACCGACGCCCTCCAGCAGCCGGAACTGGTCGTCGAGACGGACCATCGCGGTGGAGACCTGCTCCAGGACGTCGTCCGTGGGCTCGCCCATGTCGTCGGGGACGATCATCGAGGCGGCGAGCGCGGGCAGCGGCACCGGCTCGTCGGCGCCTTCGCCGTCGGCGAGGGTGAGCAGATAGAGATTGCCGAGGACGCCGTCGAGGAACTCGGCCTCCGCCTCGGGATCCCAGTCGAGCGCGTTGTAGTCGAGGTCGCCGTCCTCGCCGACGATGTCCGCGAGATCGTCCAGTACGGGCGCGATGGCGTCCGCGTACGCGGCCTCCAGGGTCTCCAGCCAGACCGCGAGGACGTCCTGCGGCGAGCCGGAGGTGATCAGCGCCAGATGGTCGCCCGCCGCCGCGGTGCCGTGGTCGGCGCTGTCGCCCTCGGGGTCCTCGACGGCCACGAGCCCCGCGTCGACGGCGGCGCGCCAGGCCTCGCTCGCGTACGCCTGTCCGTCGTCGTCATCGGGCAGGCCGATCTCCGCCGCCGCGGCGGGCAGCAGATCGTCGGCCAGCTCGCCCCCCGCGCCGACCCGGGTATCCGGGCCCGCCCAGCGGGCCAGCCGGACGGCGCGCGAGAGCAGGGGCGAGGCGAGCGCGTCCCGCGCCAGCTCCGCGTCGGGACGCAGCCGTACGGGCGGCAGGGTGGGACGGTCCTGGGGCATCGGGTGCTTCTCCTCGGGGGCGTACGGGGTCCGGGCCTTGGGTGGTTCGTCGAGGTGGTGCCGTCCGCCCGGAGGGCGTCGCGCGCCGGGCGGGCCTCCGCGGACACGGCCTCGTCCCGGTGGCCGTTCCCCAGGGTAGACGCATTCGCCCCGCACCCGTCGCGCCGGGAGCCCCACCGGTCCCCCGTCCCGGCCGAGAACGGCCGCCGACCGCCGCGTACGGCCGAAACCGGGTCCCCGGGCCCCGGATACGCGAGCTCTCCGGTGGGAGCGGTGCCCCGGGCGAACTCGGTGAGGTGACCCTCGCACCGGACGTGCGCGAAACCTCCCGGCGCCGCCGCCCGCCCCGGACCGCGAGGACCGGAAGGTGTGCGGCCCCGCCCCCGAACCGGCACGGACCCCGGGCCACGGGTCGCCGGGCCCGACGAGGTCCACCGGTCGACGGCCCCGTGGGCGCCCGGCACCGGTCCTTCGCCCGCCCGCCGTCTCCGCGACACCCCGGCACCCTTGACAAGTTATGCGCCCAGCACGGAGATTGACGCGCGTAGAGCCGAGGTCGCGGCCCGTGCCGTCGGGGCGCCCCCGGCTCTCGCCCGTCCGATCGGCCCTGCACCTTCCGCCGTTCGCCGTCCATCGCGTCCGGACCGACCCGGGGAGTTTCCCGAT
The DNA here is from genome assembly GCF_042753905.1 of Streptomyces sp. NPDC059248. Taxonomy (NCBI): domain Bacteria; kingdom Bacillati; phylum Actinomycetota; class Actinomycetes; order Kitasatosporales; family Streptomycetaceae; genus Streptomyces; species Streptomyces sp. NPDC059248. The sequence continues at coordinate 2,261 of NZ_JBHYZV010000153.1, forward strand.
GCCTTCTTCCGTCACACCGAGACCCGCCGCGATCGCGGCGGTCGTCGCCTCCGCCGTCGCGGCCGGCCTGCTGGCCGCCTCGCCCGCGGCGACCGCGGCCTCCGCCGACCCGGCCGCCGCCGCGGTCCGGATCCACGACATCCAGGGCACCACCCGGATCTCCCCGCTGGTGGGCACGGCCGTCGCCGACGTCCCCGGCGTCGTCACGGGCGTCCGGACCTACGGCTCGTCCCGCGGCTTCTGGTTCCAGGACCCGGACGGCGACGGCGACGCCGCCACCAGTGAAGGCGTCTTCGTCTTCACCGGATCCGGCTCCACACCGACCGTCAGGCCCGGGGACTCCGTCCTGGTCTCGGGCACCGTGACCGAGTTCGTGCCCGGCGGTACGTCGTCGGGGAACCAGTCCCTGACCCAGCTCTCCCGGCCGGCGGTCACCGTCCTGTCCACCGGGAACCCGCTGCCCGAGGCCGTCACCGTCGCCGCCTGGACGGTCCCCGCGGCGTACGCGCCCGCCGGTGACCCCGCCGCGGGCGGCAGCGTCAACGGGCTCCGTCTCGACCCGCGCCGCTTCGCCCTCGACTACTACGAGTCGCTGGAGGGCTCGAACGTCCGGATCGGCACCTCCCGGGTCGTGGGCGCCTCCGCCTTCTCCGAGCTGTGGGTGACGGTCAAGCCGCACGAGAACCCCACCCCGCGCGGCGGTGCCCGGTACGGCTCGTACGACTCCCAGAACGGCGGCCGGCTCAAGGTCCAGTCGCTGATACCGCTGGCCGAGCAGCCGTTCCCGGCGGCGAACGTCGGCGATGTGCTGACCGGTACGACGGAGGGCCCGCTGGACTTCAACCAGTACGGCGGCTACACCCTCACCGCCCGTACCCCGCTCACCGTCGCCGACCGGGGCGCCGAGCGGGAGAGCGCCCGGCCGCAGGGCCGCCACGAGCTGTCGGTGGCGACGTACAACGTGGAGAACCTCGACCCGTCCGACCCGCAGGAGAAGTTCGACGCCCTCGGGCGGGCCGTGGTCGGCAATCTGGCGTCGCCGGACATCCTCGCCCTGGAGGAGATCCAGGACAACAACGGGGCGAAGAACGACGGCACCGTCGCCGCCGATCAGACGGTGGAACGATTCATCACCGCGATACGGGCGGCGGGCGGTCCGGCCTACGAGTGGCGCGGTATCGACCCCGAGAACAACAAGGACGGCGGCGAGCCCGGCGGCAATATCCGCCAGGTCTTCCTCTTCAACCCGGAGCGGGTCTCCTTCACCGACCGCGCGGGCGGCGACGCCACCACGCCCACCGGGGTCGTACGGGAACGGGGCCGGGCGGCCCTCACCCTGTCGCCGGGCCGGGTCGCCCCGGCCGACGCGGCCTGGGAGTCCAGCCGCAAGCCGCTGGCGGGCGAGTTCACCTTCCGCGGCAAGAAGGTCTTCGTGGTCGCCAACCACTTCGGCTCGAAGGGCGGCGACGAGGCCCTCACCTCGCACCGCCAGCCGCCGAACCGTTCCTCCGAGATCAAGCGGGTCGAGCAGGCCCGGGCCGTGAACACCTTCGTCAAGGAGATCCTCGCGGTCGACCGCAAGGCCGACGTCCTGGTCGTCGGGGACATCAACGACTTCGAGTTCTCGGCGACGACGAAGACGCTCACCGACGGCGGGGCGCTGTACCCGGCCGTGAAGTCGCTGCCGCGCGGCGACCGGTACTCGTACGTCTTCCAGGGCAACAGCCAGGTGCTGGACCAGATCCTGACCAGCCCCGGGATCCGCGACTTCAGCTACGACAGCGTCCACATCAACGCCGAGTTCGCGGACCAGAACAGCGACCACGACCCGCAGCTGCTGCGGTTCCGGCCGTGACGTCCGCCGTCACCGCCGTCACCGTGGTGGGATCCCCCGCGGCACCGTGACGGCGACCGCCGGTACACGCCCGGACTCGCGCTGCGTCCGGGCGTGTACCGGCGGACCCGGGTGCCGCGGACCCCGGGACGGGCATGGACCTTCCGCCATTCCCCGGTACCGGATCCGACGCCCTCGCCCGGCCCGTCCAGGGCCGCGGCGTGGGCCTCGGCGGTCTCCCACTCGGCATGGTCGAGCACCCGGGTGCCGTCGGCGCTCATACGCCCCCTCCTCCGCCCACTGCGAGTAGTGCAGCAGGGTGCGGCCGTCGTCGCCGACGTGGCAAGCCCACTTGAGGTCAACCGCGTCACCCCCCAACACTTCAGCACTCCTTACCTTTCACCCGAAGAAGATCTAAGTAGACCTAAGTCGTCCGGGCGGCGGAGACTGCCGTCATGGCCCTTTCCCCCTCCCACCCCTTCGGGCGCGTCCTGTGCGCCATGGTCACGCCGTTCACGGCGGACGGCGCGCTCGACACCGACGCGGCGGCGGCGCTGGCCGTCCGGCTGATCGCGGACGGCTGCGACGGGCTGGTGCTGAACGGGACCACCGGGGAGTCCCCGACGACCACGGACGCCGAGAAGGCGACCCTGGTACGGGCGGTGCGCGCGGCGGTCGGCGACGGCGTCCCGCTCGTCGCGGGCGCGGGGAGCGCGGACACCCGGCACAGCCTGGAGCTGGCACGGGCGGCGAAGGCGGCCGGGGCCGACGGGCTGCTGGTGGTCGCCCCGTACTACAGCCGGCCGCCGCGGACCGCGGTCGCGGCCCACTTCCGGGCCGTCGCCGACGGCTGCGGACTACCGCTGCTCGTCTACGACATCCCCGGCCGTACCGGGACCCGGATCGACCCCGGGACCCTGGTGGAGCTGGCTGACCATCCGCGGATCGTGGGGGTCAAGGACTGCTCCTACGACCTCGCGGGCGCCTCCGACACCATGGCGGCCACCGGTCTCGCGTACTACTCGGGCTGCGACGAGCTGAATCTGCCGCTGTACGCGATCGGCGCCGCGGGCTGTATCAGTACGGTCGCCAACGCGGCCCCGGGCGCGGTCCTGGCCGTACGCGACGCCTTCGACCGGGGCGAGACCGGTACGGCCCGCCGCGCCCACCGGCGGCTCGGCCCGCTCACCCGGCTGATGACGGGCGGCGAACTGCCGGGCGCGGTCGCCGCCAAGGCCCTGCTCGGCGTGGGTCCCGTCCGCCCGCCGTACCAGCCCGCGACCCCGGACGAGGAGGCCGCGCTGCGCACCGCGTACGCCGGACTGCTCACCGGCACCGGCTGACCGGACCCCGGTCCCGGTTCCGCCGCCGAAGCGACGCCCGCGCCCCTACGCGGACGTCGCCGACGCGGCCGGGACCGGGACCGGAAACACGAGGGCCCCGGCGGCCGTCCCGGAGAGGACCT
>NZ_JBHYZV010000154.1:0-5508 GCF_042753905.1 Streptomyces sp. NPDC059248
GCCGACGACGGGCGCGTGCTGGTGAAGGCGTGGCCGGACCGCGACCGGTACGCCCGGGAGGTACGGGCCCTCCGGATCTGGCACCGCGAACCCGAGCATGTCGTACTGGCCGCGGACGACGATCTCGCCGTCGCGGCGTTCACACCCGTGGGCGGCGCCCCAGGGGGCGCGCCCCGGCCCGCGCACGAGAACGGCCTCGTCGCGGCGGCCGTCGCCCGGGTCCATGAAGCCGGACGGAGCGCGCCCGTCGCGGGCATCTTTCCGGCGCTGCAGGACCACCTCGCAAAGGAGGTCCTGCCACGCGTCCGCCATCGGCTGGAGACCACCGCCCTCGGCCCCCGTACCGGTTCGGCTTTCCGCGGCGGCGCCGGAATCCGGGAGCATCCGGCACGCAGGACCCTGCTGCACGCCGATCTCTACCGCGAGAACGTCCTGTTCACCGAGGACGGCCGGCCGGTGCTGCTCGACCCCCTGCCGATGACCGGCGACGCGGCCTACGACTGGGCCTTCTGGACCATCTACTACGAGGTCGGCAGCGGGACCGAGGACCGACTGCACCGGGCGCGTCTGGCCTCGGGCATCCCGGTCGGACAGCTCCTGCCGTGGTGTCTGCTGCTCGGCCTGGACGGCCTCCTGTACTACGAGACGACCGGCGACGCACGCTTGACCGTCATGACGGGCGTCCTGGACTCCCTGCTCGGGAAGGGCACGGGATGACGCCCCCGGACCCGCGAACTCCGGCCGTGTCGCAGCCGCGACAGCACCGGGCGTCGACCGTCCGTGGAGACGGAGTACTGATCGCCGCGCCCCTGAGACACACCTCCTGCCCCGGACCGGGTGACGGAAGGAATTCACGCGGAGACGGCCGGCCCGCCCTTGCTACGGTCGGATCACTGTCTGTCCCGTTCGAGGAGCGAAGCTCTTATGCATGATGCCCGCGTTCTGATCGACATGGGTGAAGAAGCCGTGCGCCGACTCGCACGCCGCGGCTACACCCTGGATCTCTCCTCCTTGGAGAGTCTCCAGTCCCGTCGGAACAAGAGCATCCGCTCCGGTGACGAGCTGCGTTCCGGAGCCAAGCGCGTCGCGCAGGAGGTCCAGCGGGCCGCACGGGAAGGCGGCGACATCGCGGGGCTCAAGGAGACCGCGCGCAAGCTCAAGGAGCAGATCCGCGAGACCGAGGCGGAGCAGGAGCGTGTCCAGGAGGAGCTGACGGAGATCCTCCTGAGCATCCCCAATCTGCCCGCCGAAGAGGCCCCCGACGGGGACTCCGAGGAGTTCGCGGTCGAGCAGCGCCGCGTCGGCACCCCTCCCGCCTTCTCCTTCGAGCCCAAGGACCACGTCGACCTCGGCGAAGCCATGGGCATCCTGGACTTCGGACGGGCGACCAAGCTGTCCGGGCCGCGCTTCAGTGTCCTGCGCGGCACGGGAGCGGCACTGGAGCGGGCCCTCGCCACCCTCTTCCTGGATCTGCACACCCGCCGCCACGACTATGTCGAGCACTCGGTTCCGTTCCTGGTCAACCGGCGGACGATGACCGGCACCGGGCAGCTGCCCAAGTTCGAGGAGGACCTGTTCAAAACGGGCGTGGCCGACCGCGACCTGTTTCTGATCCCGACTGCCGAGGTACCGCTCACCAACCTCTACGCGGACGAGATCGTCCCGCCCGCCGAACTGCCCGTAGCCCTGACCGCCCACACCCCGTGCTTCCGCTCGGAAGCCGGCTCCTACGGCCGGGACACCCGGGGGCTGATCCGGCAGCACCAGTTCTCCAAGGTCGAGATGGTCCGCATCTGCGCCGCGGACCAGGCCCCCGCCGAGACGGCGAAGATGATCGGCCACGCGGAGGCCTGTCTGAAGGAACTCGACCTGGCCTACCGGGTGGTCGCGCTCGCGGCGGGCGACACCGGCTTCTCCGCCCGGCTGACATACGACCTGGAGGTGTGGCTGCCCAGCCAGAACACCTACCGGGAGATCTCCTCGGTGTCGGACTTCGGCACCTTCCAGGGCCGTCGCGCGGGCATCCGTACCCGCGACGAGAACGGCAGGCCCACCCCCGCAGCCACGGTCAACGGCTCCGGCCTGCCGATCGGCCGCACACTGGCCGCCGTCCTGGAGCAGCACCAGCAAGCTGACGGTTCGGTCCTGTTGCCCGAAGCGCTCGTGAAGTACCTCGGTTTCCGCCGGATCAAGGCGGACGGAACGCCCTCGGAGGCATAGGTGTTAGTCGGCGTCTGCGACTTCCCCGGCAGTTACGCATTCCCCCCGGCCGGTTACGGCGGGATCGAACGGTGGCTCTGGGCGGTCGCGGAAGGCGCCCGTGCCGCAGGCGCCGACGTACACCTGCTCGGTCCGCTGTGGCGCGAGGACCTCGCCCCCGAGTGGACCCGCACGACGGCACGGCTGGAGGACCTGGAACCCGGCTCCCTCGCCGCGCGGGAGCTGCGCGCCACGGGCTACGACCTGCTGATCACCGGCCACGAGTACCCGGCACTGCCTGCGTGGCGCCGGGTCCGGGACCTGCTGGACTGCGATGTCGCCACGTTCCAGCACCACCCCGGTTTCCGTCATGCCGCCGGCACCTTCGACGGCACGCGTACCCGGCTGTACTGCTACTCGCCCGAGATGATGGAGCGTTACGCCGCGCACCGGCCCGTCTCCGAACTGGCCGTCCACCGCGGCCTCGGCGAGGACGAGCCGCCGTCACGGCCGGGCAGGGACCTGGTCTGGCTCGGCCGCGTCGACGCGGAGAAGGCGCCTCACATCGCCATTCGGGCGGCGCAGATCCTCGGCCGCCGGATCCGCGTCGTCGGGCCGGTGTTCTCCGACGCCTACGTCGAACAGCACGCCCGGCTCTTCGCGGCCGACCATGTGGAATGGGCGGGAGAGCTGGGAGGACGGGAGAAGAGCGCCGCGTTCGGCGAGGCCTCGGTCTTCGTCTACACCTGTGCCCGCGACTACGTGGAGGCGGGCGCCGCCGTCTTCGGAGAGTCCCTCCGCGCCGGTACCCCCGTGGCCGGTCTCACCTGGCGGGAGGGGACCTGTGCCCAGGCGGCCCTGTGCGACCGCACGGGCGCCGTGGCCGTCGTCGACCCGGGCATCGACGACGAAGCTGCCGCCCGGGCGCTCGCGGATGCCGTCCTCGATGCCGGCGAACGCGACCACGCCGAAGTGCAGGCCGTGGGAATGCGCCGGTTCGACCCCAGGCGCCACTTCGAAGCCCTCGCCGGGCTCCCGTGCTGAGCGCGGCGGTACCCGGCATTCTCCGCAGGGCCCTGGGGCCGCGGTGGGAATTCACCCTCCGCGGCGACTACCTGACCATCGAGCACCCGCAGCGCGGCACCCCCTACCGGCCCCCGAGCCGCCGGCTCACCTGGGACGAACTGCTCAACAGGCTCGAAGGGGCCTTCGCCGGCATCGGGGTCCCCCGCGCCGACTGCCTGCCACTGCGGTGGGGCCGGGAGACGGAACTGACCGTCTCCGCCGTCCAGGCCCTGGATCCCTGTCTCAAGGACCGTCGCGCCGTCCCCTACCGGCAGGGGTTCCTGCCCCAGCCCGTGGTCCGCCTGACCGGACACCGCGACCGGCACGGCAACCTGCTCGACGGCTTCCTGACCTCGTTCGTCAACGCCTCACGGGTACAGCCGGTCCCCGACGCGCGCTCGTACGGCACCATCCTCGACGAGTGGCTCACGGTCCTCTCCCTTCTGGGCCTCCACGCCCGCCACATCACCGTGTACGGCACCCTGAAGGTCTGGCGCCGCCGCCAGGTCGAAGGGGTGACCCTGCGCTACGACCACGCCGGACTCCCCCTCGGCGACATCGTCCTGCTCCGGAACGCGGACGACCCGAGCCGTATGGCCGTCGACCTGGGCACATCCCTCGAACGCCTCGCCTGGGTACGCTCCCGCCTCCCCTGGCACCAGCAGGTCTTCGGCCCGCTCGCCGGAGCGGCACCCCCGGCGGTCCTCGACGCCATCCGCACGGTGACCCTGCTCGTCGGCCACGGCATCACCCCGACGGCCCGCGGTGCTGGCAGTGTCACCCGCCGCATCGCCGACCGCATCCCCCCGTCGGCGGCGGCGCTCGGCCTGAGCACCGCCGTACGGCACCATCACGCGTACTGGGACAGCATGAGCCCTCTGCCGGTGCCCTGGTGGCACGTGGCCTCCGCGTTGGAGGTCCACATTCAACGGCCACCGAGGGGCGGGGGGCATCGGCGCCCTCTTGAATGAGCCGCTCTGTGGCCTCTTTCACACAGGGCAGGCGACGGGGGTGTACACCGCCGGACCCACGGCATGCCGAAGTCGGAGCCGGAGCCAGAGCCGGACAACGAGAAACGGGCCCTCACCAGGACTTTCGTCTCCGGCGAGAACCCGTTTATCGGATTTCACATGGTGCGCGAGGGGGGAGTTGAACCCCCACGCCCTTTCGGGCACTGGAACCTGAATCCAGCGCGTCTGCCTATTCCGCCACCCGCGCATTGGGTGTTGTCGCCGGGCTTCCCGCCTTCCGGTGGTTCCGCCTGCCGACATCGAGAAGATTAGCACGCTGGGGAGGGTGGGTTCACATCCCTTTCGGCGTCCGACGGGGCGGGCAGCCGATGGAAGGAGGGTGGCTCGGTCGGCGCGGAAACCGGGAAGGAGCGGGGAAGTGGGAGAGACAGGAGAGACGCCGCAGGGGCCGGCGGGCGAGAAGGGATCGATGTGCGGGGCCATGGCGGGATGCGGGAACGGGCGGCCGGGGGCCGGTGCCGCCGGAGCGGCGCGGGCCGGGGCGCGGGCGGCGCTCCGGCGGGGGGATCCGGAGGGGTAAGCGGAAGCGGGCCGGAAGGGCCGGGGGCGGACGCCCGGCGGCAGGGGTTCGCCCCGCTCCCGCCGGGTGCGCCCGGGGTGCGGGACACTGGCAGCGGGCCGCCTCTACGATCCGTGTGAGAGGTGACACTCATCGACGGGGCAGACAAGGGGAACCAGCCGATTTCCCGACGCGTGGATACGATCAGTAAGCAGTATGAGGACGGCAGAGCCGAAGGAGGTGCCCGATGGGAGTTCTGAAGCGTTTCGAGCAGCGTCTCGAAGGTCTGGTCAACGGCACCTTCGCCAAGGTGTTCAAGTCCGAGGTCCAGCCCGTCGAGATCGCCGGTGCGCTCCAGCGCGAGTGCGACAACAACGCGACGATCTGGAATCGCGACCGGACGGTCGTCCCCAATGACTTCATCGTCGAGCTGAGCGCTCCCGACTTCGAGCGGCTGAGCCCCTACTCGGGCCAGCTGGGCGACGAGCTGGCGGGTCTCGTACGGGACTACGCCAACCAGCAGCGCTACACCTTCATGGGCCCGATCAAGGTCCATCTGGAGAAGGCCGACGACCTGGACACCGGTTTGTACCGGGTCCGCAGCCGCACACTGGCGTCGAGTACGTCACAGTCCGCGGACCGCGGACCCGCCGGTCCGCCGCCCCGCCCGGCCGGCGGCCCCGCGGGCGCCCCGCCCATGCCCTCGACCCCGCC
>NZ_JBHYZV010000155.1:0-5102 GCF_042753905.1 Streptomyces sp. NPDC059248
CCCCCCCCCCCCCCCCCCCAACCCCACATCCCCCACGGTTGGGGGGCTCGGTTTTTTTTTATACCCCCCGGGGCCCCGCGGCCCAACCGCGCGGCGGGCCCTCCCTCGCCGGATCCGTCGGGCAGGCCCTACAGACCGACCTCGTTCATCAGCATGCCGACCTCCGTATTGGTCAGCCTGCGCAGCCAGCCCGACTTCTGGTCGCCGAGCGCGATCGGCCCGAAGGTCGTCCGGACCAGCTTCTCGACGGGGAAGCCCGCCTCCGCGAGCATCCGGCGCACGATGTGCTTGCGGCCCTCGTGGAGCGTGACCTCGACCAGGTAGTTCTTGCCGGTGTTCTCCACCACGCGGAAGTGGTCGGCCTTGACGTAGCCGTCCTCCAGCCGGATCCCGTCCTTCAGCCGCTTGCCGAGGTCGCGCGGGAGCGGACCCTGGATCGCGGCCAGATAGGTCTTCTTCACCCCGTAGCGGGGGTGGGTCAGCCGGTGGGCCAGCTCACCGTGGTTGGTGAGCAGGATGATGCCCTCGGTCTCGGTGTCCAGCCGTCCGACGTGGAACAGCCGGGTCTCCCGGTTGGTGACGTAGTCGCCGAGGCACTGGCGGCCGTCGGGGTCCTCCATGGTGGAGACGACACCGGCGGGCTTGTTGAGCGCGAAGAAGAGGTGCGACTGGGTGGCCACGGTCAGCCCGTCGACCTTGATCTCGTCCTTCTGCGGGTCGACCCGCAGGCCCTGCTCGGTCACGATCTGCCCGTTGACCTCCACCCGGGCCTGGTCGATCAGCTCCTCGCAGGCGCGCCGCGAGCCCATTCCGGCCCGGGCCAGCACCTTCTGCAGCCGCTCGCCCTCCTGCTCCGCGCCGGGGAAGGTCTTGGGGGTCTTGACCTGCGGCTTGTTCGCGTACCGCTCCCGGTTGCGCTCCTCGGTCCTGGCGTCGTACTCACGGGAGCGGGCGGGCTCCGTACGGCTGCCGCGGCCCGTCGGGGGCTTCACGGACTGACGGGGGCCGCCCTTGGCGCCGCCGCGCGCCGCGCCGCCGCGCCCCTTCCTGGGGTCGCCGCCGGGGCCGGAGCCCGTACCGGAACCGCCGACGTCGTAGCGGCGCTCCTCGGGGCGGGGCTTGCCCGGCTTACCGGACTTGCCGGGCTTGCCCGCGTGCTTCCGCCCGTCGTCGCGGTTGCCGCCCGCGCCGCGGGGGTTGCCGCGCCCGCCGCTGTTACCGCCGCCACTGTTCCTGCCGCTGCCGCTGCTTCGCATCACGTTTCCGTCGTCTTGTCTTCTTCGTCCGGTACAGAGTCTGTAGCCGGTTCCGGAGCGTCCGGGTCGAACGACGGCACGCCCTCCTGCGTCTCGGCCTCGATCGCCTCGGCCTCGGGGAGGAAGGGCGCCAGCTCCGGCAGCTCGTCCAGGCCTCGCAGGCCCATCCGCTCCAGGAAGTAGTTCGTCGTCCTGTACAGGATCGCACCTGTTTCGGGTTCCGCGCCCGCCTCCTCGACCAGTCCCCGCTGGAGAAGGGTGCGCATCACACCGTCGCAGTTCACCCCGCGCACCGCGGAGACCCTGGACCTGCTGACGGGCTGGCGGTACGCGACCACCGCGAGGGTCTCCAGCGCCGCCCTGGTCAGCCGGGCCTGCTGGCCGTCGAGGACGAAGCGCTCCACGGCGGGGGCGTAACCGGCCCGGGTGAAGAAGCGCCAGCCGCCCGCGACGGCCCGCAGCTCGAAGCCACGGCCCTGGGTCGTGTACTCGTCGGCCAGCTCCCGCAGCGCGTCGGCGACGGCCCGGCGGGGCCGCTCCAGCACCTTCGCCAGATGCTCTTCGGTGGCCGGCTCGTCGACCACCATCAGGACGGCCTCCAGGGCGGGCTTCAGGGCCAGCTCCGCGGCGCCGGTGGGGTGGGGGGTCCCGGTCGGGACCCGCTCGTCGGTTCTCACGCCGTGACCTCCGCCTTCCTCTGCTCACTCGCCGGGTCCGCCCCGTCCCGCGGGGGTTCGGGCGGCCGGTCGAACTCGTCGGTGACCGTCGTCTCCGCGTCGCCGCCGGTCCAGACGACCAGCAGCTCGCCGAGGGCCTCCTCCTGCTCCAGGGCGACCGCCCGGTCCCGGTACAGCTCCAGCAGCGCGAGGAAGCGCGCGACGACGGTCAGGGTGTCGTCGGTGTCCCGGGTCAGCTCCCGGAAGCCCGCCCGGCCCAGCTCCCGCAGCATCGCCACCACGATCTCCCCCTGTTCGCGCACGCTGACCAGGGGCGCGTGGATATGGTCCACATACACCTCGGGCTTCGGCCGGGGCCGCATCGCCGTCACGGCCAGCCGGGCGAACCCCTCGGCGCCGATGCTGATCACCACATCGGGCAGCAGCTCCGCGTGGTGGTCCTCAAGACCGACGGTCCGGGGGTAGCGCCGCCCCTCGGCCGCCAGCCGGTCGTCGAAGATCTCCGCGACGCGCTTGTACGCCCGGTACTGGAGCAGCCGGGCGAAGAGCAGGTCACGTGCCTCCAGCAGGGCCAGATCGGCCTCGTCCTCGATCTCGGCGGCGGGCAGCAGCCGGGCGGCCTTGAGATCCAGCAGGGTCGCGGCGACGACGAGGAACTCGGTGGTCTGGTCGAGGTCCCAGTCGTCGCCCATGCCCCTGATGTGGGCCATGAACTCGTCCGTGACCTTCGACAGCGCGACCTCGGTCACATCGAGCTTGTGCTTGGCGATCAGCTGCAACAGCAGATCGAAGGGCCCCTCGAAGTTCACCAGCCGCACCGTGAACCGCCGATCCGCCTCCGGCGCGGCCGAGGTCTCGCGCTCCTCCGCGTCCGGGGCCCCGGGGTCCTCACCGCCACCGGGCGGAGCGGAATCGCCCGGGAGTACGTCCATCGGCCCGCCGAGGGGACGGGGGCGCCTTTCCGGGCCCCCGGGGCGTACGGCGGGCTCCCGTCCGGGTTCCGGAGCGGCCCCGGGGGTTTCCGGCAGTACGGTGCCGGGCGCACGGTCCGCCGGGGCGGCGCCCGGGTCCGCGGCCCGCCCGTCCGGGAGTGCCGGAGGCGGGACCGTCGGGCCCCGGCCCAGAGGGCGGCGGGGCGGGTGGGGCGGCGGAGGCATGGGCGGTCCAGAAGGGATGGGGCGGGCGGGCAGCGCGAGGCTACCCTCAGCGGCCCCGCAGTCGGCGGACGAGAATGCTCGCGTCGCCGCGTTGTTCGAGGTCGGCCAGTACCACCGCGACCGCCTCGCGGACGATCCGGCCGCGGTCCACGGCCAGCCCGTGCTCCCCGCGCAGCACCAGCCGCGCGTGCTCCAGGTCCATCAGTTCCTCGGCCGAGACATAGACCGTGATCTTCTCGTCGTGCCGCTCACGTCCGCTCGGCCGCCGGTTCGCGGCCCTGCCCCGCCGCCGGGACGCCGCGGACTGAGCTCCACCGACGGCCCCCGCGGCCTCCTGGGCGGCCTGGGAGCGCCTGGACCGTCCCGATACCCCGGGGACCGGGGTATCGGGCTCCTCGGCCCGGCTGCGCCCCTCGGCGCCCGTGTTCTGGTCGGCGTCCGCCGCCGTGTGCTCCTGCGGCGGCGAGAGCGAGGCGCTGTCCAGCGGATCGCTCTCCCCCGCGGGCGCGGGCACCCTCGGCTCGCCGTTCGCGGCGCGCCTCGGCGAGGACGGCTGGAGTGCCGTGCCACCGGTCGTACGGAACAGTTCGTCGGCTCCGGGCAGACTCACTCGGCGTGACACCGGGCGAGCACCTCCCTGGCCAACTGGCGGTACGCGGCGGCGCCGACCGAGTTCGACGCGTAGGTGGTGATGGGCTCGCCGGCGACCGTGGTCTCCGGGAAGCGCACCGTCCGCCCGATCACGGTGTGGTACACGTGGTCGTCGAAGGCCTCGACCACCCGCGCCAGCACCTCGCGGCTGTGGACGGTCCGCGAGTCGTACATGGTCGCGAGGATGCCGTCCAGCTCCAGCTCGGGGTTGAGCCGCTCCTGCACCTTCTCGATGGTCTCGGTGAGCAGCGCCACGCCGCGCAGCGCGAAGAACTCGCACTCCAGCGGGACGATCACCTTGTGCGCCGCGGTCAGCGCGTTCACGGTGAGCAGGCCGAGGGACGGCTGACAGTCGATCACGATGTAGTCGTAGTCGGACATCAGCGGCTTCAGGGCCCGCTGGAGCGTGGACTCCCGGGCGACCTCGCTCACCAACTGCACTTCCGCCGCCGACAGGTCGATATTGCTCGGCAGCAGATCCATATTGGGTACGGCGGTCTTCAACAGGACCTCGTCGGCCGACATACCCCGCTCCATGAGCAGGTTGTAGACCGTCAGGTCCAGCTCCATCGGGTTGACGCCGAGGCCGACCGAGAGGGCGCCCTGGGGGTCGAAGTCGACGAGCAGCACGCGCCGTCCGTACTCCGCGAGCGCGGCACCCAGGTTGATGGTCGACGTGGTCTTGCCGACGCCGCCCTTCTGGTTGCACATCGCGATGATCTTCGCGGGGCCGTGCTCGGTCAGCGGGCCCGGGATCGGGAAGTACGGCAGCGGGCGGCCGGTGGGGCCGATGCGCTCACGGCGCTGTCGCGCGGCGTCGGGTGCGAGGGTCGCGGCGTACTCCGGATCGGGCTCGTATTCGGCGTCGGGGTCGTAGAAGTGCCCCTCGGGGAGTTCCTCGTAGGCGGCGAAGTGCGTGGACTCTCGGCCACTCTTGTCGCCTGCCGTGGCGTTCACGTGTAGGCCGTCCGTCATCGTCATCGTGTGGGCTGTCGTCATGTGCGTCCGGCCGCCTCCGGGGGAAATTGTCGACTCATTCACAAGTCGCCTTACCTCCTCGGCCGCGGTGGTGGCTTCATCTGGCTTTATCGATAGGTCAGCGTGGCATCATGCCGACGGTTGGCGACTCTATGGCGTGTCACCGCTCCGCAGCAACACAATCCACCGGACCCGGCCCGATGTGTCGGCGACGGAACACCCTTGTGTCAAGAGCGCATGACCACGGGAGTGTGATCCTCCCCACTGCCTCCCGGAAGGACCCGGCGCGCGGCGCGCGGCGTTCGTGCCGGGTCGAACGACCGGCCGCCCACGCGAACGCCCCCGGCCGGGCCGGGCGGGGGGTGGTGGCGCGCGGGCCGGCC
>NZ_JBHYZV010000156.1:0-4881 GCF_042753905.1 Streptomyces sp. NPDC059248
CGGGTGATGCGGCCGAAGCTCGACGCGGCGTGGAATCTGCATGAGCTGACGGCGGATATGGATCTGTCGGCGTTCGTCCTGTTCTCTTCTGTGGCGGCGTTGATCGGTAGTCCCGGTCAGGGCAACTACGCGGCGGCGAATGCGGCGCTGGACGCTCTGGCGCAGATCCGCCGGGTGGCCGGGCTGCCCGCGACGTCCCTGGCCTGGGGTCTGTGGGAGAACACCGCAGGCATGGCCGGCGGACTCAACGAAACCGAACTGGCCCGCCTGGAGCGGGAGGGTGTCGGCGCGCTCTCGGACGAGCTGGGCCTGGACCTGTTCGACCAGGCAATCGCCACGGACACCGCGCTCCTGGCCCCGGTCTCGCTCGACCTCGCGGCACTGCGCGACCGGGCACGCGCCGGAGCCCTGCCCGCCCTGATGCGCGGTCTCGTCCGCCTTCCGGCGCACCGCGGTGGTGACGGCTCGCTGGCCCAGCGTCTGGCCTCGGTCGATGTCGATGACCGTGAGCGGGTCGTGCGGGAGTTCGTCCTGACTCAGGTGGCGGCCGTCCTCGGGCACACGTCCACGGCTGCCGTCGATCCGCAGCGGCCCTTCAAGGAGCTCGGTTTCGACTCCCTCGGCGCGGTCGAACTGCGCAACCGGCTCACCCAGAGCGGAGGGGTGCGGCTGCCCGCGACGCTCGTCTTCGACCATCCGACCCCGGCGGCCGTCGTCCGGCTCCTGCTCGCGGAGGTCGGCCAGGTGGAGCGGACTCTCCCGGCCGCCCGGCCGCGGCGGGCCGCTCGGGTCGACGAACCCCTGGCGATCGTGGGCATGAGCTGCCGCTACCCGGGGGGCGTGACATCGCCCGCGGAGCTGTGGGAGCTGGTGGCCTCCGGGCGCGACGCGATCACCGGACTGCCCACCGACCGCGGCTGGGATCTGGAGCGGCTCTACGACCCGGACCCCGACCACGAGGGCACCATCTACACCCGCGGCGGCGGCTTCCTTCAGCGGCCCGACGGGTTCGACGCCGAGTTCTTCGGCATCAGCCCGCGCGAGGCCACCGCGATGGACCCGCAGCAGCGGCTGATCCTGGAGTCGGCCTGGGAGGCCATCGAGAACGCCGGGATCGACCCGACCTCGTTGCACGGCAGCGACACCGGTGTCTTCTGCGGCGCGGTCACGACGGACTACGCGGGCATGATGTCCTCGGAGCTGGAGGGCTACCGCCTGACGGGCACCACGACGAGCGTGCTGTCCGGTCGTATCTCCTACACCTTGGGTCTTGAGGGCCCGTCGGTGTCGGTGGACACCGCGTGTTCCTCCTCGCTCGTCGCGCTGCATCTGGCGGCGCGGGCGCTGCGGGACGGCGAGTGCTCGATGGCGCTCGTCGGCGGTGTGACCCTGATGGCCGGTCCCTACCTGCTCACCGAGTTCAGCCGGCAGCGGGCGCTGTCGCCGGACGGCCGGTGCAAGGCGTACGCGGCGACGGCGGACGGTACCGGGTTCGCGGACGGTGTCGGGCTGGTCGTGGTCGAGCGGCTGTCGGAGGCGCGGCGCAAGGGACATCGTGTCCTGGCGGTGCTGCGCGGCAGTGCGGTGAACCAGGACGGTGCGAGCAACGGCCTGACCGCGCCGAATGGTCCTTCGCAGGAGCGGGTGATCCGCGCGGCCCTGGCCAACGCGGGCCTGAGCCCGTCGGACGTGGACGCGGTGGAGGGCCACGGCACCGGCACCGTACTGGGTGACCCGATCGAGGCGCAGGCGCTGCTTGCCACCTACGGCCGCGAGCGCGAAGGCGAGCCGCTCTACCTCGGCTCCATCAAGTCCAACATCGGCCATACGTCGGCTGCCGCCGGTGTGGCCGGTGTGATCAAGATGGTCCAGGCGCTGCAACACGGCGAACTGCCTCGCACCCTGCACGCGGATGAGGCTTCGCCGCATGTGGACTGGGCGTCGGGCGGAGTGGAACTGCTCACCGAGCCCCGCAAGTGGAGCACGCAGGACCGTCCCCGACGGGCCGGCGTGTCCTCCTTCGGCGTCAGCGGCACCAACGCGCATGTGATCCTGGAAGAAGCCCCCGCCGAGGACCAGGCGCAGAAGCGGACCGCGACCGATCCCGTGCCCTTGCCTGCGGTTCCGGTGCCGGTCTCGGCCCGGAGTGAGGTGGCGCTGCGGGAGCAGGCCGATCGTCTGCGGGCCCATCTGACCATGCGGCCGGATCTGTCCCTGATCGATGTCGGTTTCTCGGCGGCGACGACGCGGGCGCATCTGGAGCACCGTGCGGTCGTCGTGGCCACTAATCGCGACAGCCTGCTTTCCGGGCTGGGCGCGCTGTCGACGGGTGAACCGACCGACCTTGTCGTCACAGGTCGCCCCGCGAGTGGCGAGACGGTCTTCGTCTTCCCCGGGCAGGGTTCGCAGTGGGACGGGATGGCGGTCGAGCTGCTCGACACCTCGCCCGTCTTCGCCCGCCACATGGCCGAGTGCGCCCAGGCACTCGACCCCTTCGTGGACTGGTCTCTCGACGATGTCCTCAGGGGTGTCGAGGGTGCTCCGACTCTGGAACGTGTCGATGTCGTCCAGCCTGCACTGTGGGCGGTCATGGTCTCACTGGCCGCGCTGTGGCGGTCGTACGGTGTGGAGCCCTCGGCCGTCGTGGGCCACTCCCAGGGCGAGATTGCCGCGGCCTGTGTAGCGGGTGGGCTGTCCCTTGAGGACGGCGCACGGATCGTGGCGCTTCGTAGTCGTCTGGTTCGTGACCGTCTGGCCGGGCACGGCGGGATGATGTCCGTCGCCCTGCCGGCCGACACGGTCGAGAACCTCCTGACCCCGTATGAGGGGCGTGTCTCCATTGCCGCGGTCAACGGGCCCGCGTCGGTCGTGGTGGCGGGTGATCCGGGTGATCTGGACGCCCTGTCCGCCGTATGCGAGACGGAGGGGATACGGGCCCGGCGGATCGCGGTGGACTACGCGTCGCACACGGCGCATGTCGAAGCCATCGAGTCGGAGCTGCTGGACCTCCTGGCGCCCGTCGCGCCCTCCACGGGCCGGATTCGTTTCTACTCCACGGCACGTAACGAGTACACGGACACCGCGGCTCTCGATGCCGCCTACTGGTACCACAACCTGCGGACCCGGGTCGGATTCCAGCCCGCCGTCCGAGCGCTTGCGGACAATGGCGCGACCACGTTCCTGGAGATGTCGCCCCATCCCGTCCTGACCATGGCGATCGAGGACACCGCCGACGGGCAGGCCACGGCGATCGGGTCCCTGCGCCGTCACGAGGGCAATGTCCGGCGGTTCACGACCTCCCTCGCGGAAGCCCACAACGCCGGTGTCGCCGTCGACTGGGACACCCTCTTTACCGACGCCGGTGCACAGTCCGTTCCCCTCCCCACCTACGCCTTCCAGCACCAGCGCTTCTGGCTCGACCCCACCACCACGACCGGCGATATCACCATGGCCGGACTCGACCACATCGACCACCCCGTCCTCACGGCGGGAGCCCGTATCGGCGACCGCGATGAATGGGTCTTCACCGGCCGGCTGTCCATCGATGCCCAGCCGTGGACCCGGGACCACATCGTGTTCGGCATGGTGCTGGTGCCCGGTGCGGCGCTGGTCGAGCTGGCGCTGACCGCCGGACGCGAGATCGGCTGCCCGGTCGTCGACGAGTTGGTGATCGAGTCCCCGCTCCTGCTGGACGAGGACACGGCGGTGCGGGTGCAGGTGACCGTGGGCGCCGCCGATCCGGCCGGCCGACGCGAGGTCGCCGTCTTCACCGGCCCGGAGAGCGGTGCCGACGATGAGCCGACCGAGGCCACCTGCCACGCGCGCGGCTGGCTGACGGCGGACAGCGGACCGCTGACTCCCCTCGCGGCCCAGTGGCCGCCGGCGGGTGCCCGGCCGATCGGTGTGGACGAGCTGTACCGACGGGTCAACAAGCACGCGCACCTGACCGACGCCGGGTTCGACTACGGCCCCGCGTTCCGGGCCGTCAAGTCGGCCTGGCAGGTCGGGGACGACGTCTGCACCGAGCTGGTGCTGCCCGAAGTCGCGGGCTCCGAGAAGGGCTTCGCCGTCCACCCCGCGCTGCTCGACTCGGCGCTGCACGGCGGGCTCGGCCTCCTCTACCGGCCCGGGTCCCCGGGCGGACTGCCGTTCTCCTGGTCGGACGTCCGGCTGGACCGAACCGGCGGCACACGGCTGCGGGTGCGGATCGGTCTGGCGGACGAGACCGCGCTGCGGATGGAGATCGCCGGGGAGGACGGCACGCCCATCGCCCGCGCGGCCCGGATGGACGTCCGCCCGGTGGAGCAGTCACAGCTCGTGGCCACCCGGCGAAGCGGCCGACGCTCCCTCCACCAGGTCGACTGGGTGGACGTGCCGGCCGGAACCGCGGCGGCCGCGGAGGTGTCCGTACTCGGCGAGCTGTCGTTGCCGGGCGACCGGTACGCCGACCTGGCGGCCCTGGAGCAGGCGATCGCCGCCGGCGCGCCGGCGCCGCGTACGGTCTTCACCACCGTGGAGACCGCGGTCGGGGCGGACCCGGCCACGAGCGCGCGGGCGACGGTCCTGGCGGCCCTGACGCTGGTCCAACGCTGGCTGGACAGCACCTCCCTGCGCGAGGCCCAGCTGACGGTGGTGACCGACAAGGCGGTCGCCGTCGCCGGGGACAAGGCACCGGACCTCGCGCAGGCGTCGGTGTGGGGGCTGCTGCGCAGCGCCCAGTCCGAACACCCGGGACGGTTCGCGCTCGTCGACTACGACGGTGGCGCGCTGCCCGCGTCACTCGGTGCCGATGAGCCGCAGGTGGCGGTTCGTGGTGGTCGTGTGTTGGCGCCGCGGTTGGTGCGTGCCGGGGTGGCTGGTGTGTCGGGTGTGGAGTTGGCG
>NZ_JBHYZV010000157.1:1895-4720 GCF_042753905.1 Streptomyces sp. NPDC059248
GGCCGTGGGACGAGTCAGAAACCGTATGGGTAGGCGAAGGGCATGCGAAAGGCCCGGCGTAGAGGGTAAGACCCCCGTAGCTGAAACTCATGCGGCTCGTTTAAGAGACACCCAAGTAGCACGGGGCCCGAGAAATCCCGTGTGAATCTGGCGGGACCACCCGTTAAGCCTAAATATTCCCTGGTGACCGATAGCGGATAGTACCGTGAGGGAATGGTGAAAAGTACCGCGGGAGCGGAGTGAAATAGTACCTGAAACCGTGTGCCTACAAGCCGTGGGAGCGTCGGAATGCAAGGCTTTGCTTTGTGTTCTCGTGACTGCGTGCCTTTTGAAGAATGAGCCTGCGAGTTTGCGGTGTGTTGCGAGGTTAACCCGTGTGGGGAAGCCGTAGCGAAAGCGAGTCCGAATAGGGCGTTTTAGTAGCGCGCTCAAGACCCGAAGCGGAGTGATCTAGCCATGGGCAGGTTGAAGCGGCTGTAAGAGGTCGTGGAGGACCGAACCCACCAGGGTTGAAAACCTGGGGGATGACCTGTGGTTAGGGGTGAAAGGCCAATCAAACTCCGTGATAGCTGGTTCTCCCCGAAATGCATTTAGGTGCAGCGTCGTGTGTTTCTTGCCGGAGGTAGAGCACTGGATAGGCGATGGGCCCTACCGGGTTACTGACCTTAGCCAAACTCCGAATGCCGGTAAGTGAGAGCGCGGCAGTGAGACTGTGGGGGATAAGCTCCATGGTCGAGAGGGAAACAGCCCAGAGCATCGACTAAGGCCCCTAAGCGTACGCTAAGTGGGAAAGGATGTGGAGTCGCAGAGACAACCAGGAGGTTGGCTTAGAAGCAGCCACCCTTGAAAGAGTGCGTAATAGCTCACTGGTCAAGTGATTCCGCGCCGACAATGTAGCGGGGCTCAAGCGTACCGCCGAAGTCGTGTCAATCCAACAATAGCTCCAACGGGCGTTGGGTTGGGTAGGGGAGCGTCGTGTGCCGGGTGAAGCCGCGCCGGAAGGCAGTGGTGGACGGTACACGAGTGAGAATGCAGGCATGAGTAGCGATACACACGTGGGAAACGTGTGCGCCGATTGACTAAGGGTTCCTGGGTCAAGCTGATCTGCCCAGGGTAAGTCGGGACCTAAGGCGAGGCCGACAGGCGTAGTCGATGGACAACCGGTTGATATTCCGGTACCCGCTTTGAAGCGCCCAGTATCGAATCCTCTGATGCTAAGGCCGTGAAGCCGCCCTTGATCTCTTCGGAGTGATGGGGAGTGGTGGAGCCGCTGAACCGAGGTGGTAGTAGGTAAGTGATGGGGTGACGCAGGAAGGTAGTCCAGCCCGGGCGGTGGTTGTCCCGGGGTAAGGGTGTAGCCCGTGCGGTAGGTAAATCCGTCGCACATACAGGGTGAGACCTGATGCCGAGCCGATTGTGGTGAAGTGGATGATCCTATGCTGTCGAGAAAAGCCTCTAGCGAGTTTCAAGGCGGCCCGTACCCTAAACCGACTCAGGTGGTCAGGTAGAGAATACCGAGGCGTTCGGGTGAACTATGGTTAAGGAACTCGGCAAAATGCCCCCGTAACTTCGGGAGAAGGGGGGCCACGTCTGGTGATGGGCTTTGCGCCCTGAGCTGGGGGTGGCCGCAGAGACCAGCGAGAAGCGACTGTTTACTAAAAACACAGGTCCGTGCGAAGCCGTAAGGCGATGTATACGGACTGACGCCTGCCCGGTGCTGGAACGTTAAGGGGACCGGTTAGTGACTCTTCGGGGTTGCGAAGCTGAGAACTTAAGCGCCAGTAAACGGCGGTGGTAACTATAACCATCCTAAGGTAGCGAAATTCCTTGTCGGGTAAGTTCCGACCTGCACGAATGGCGTAACGACTTCTCGACTGTCTCAACCATAGGCCCGGTGAAATTGCACTACGAGTAAAGATGCTCGTTTCGCGCAGCAGGACGGAAAGACCCCGGGACCTTTACTACAGTTTGATATTGGTGTTCGGTTCGGCTTGTGTAGGATAGGTGGGAGACTTTGAAGCGGCCACGCCAGTGGTTGTGGAGTCGTTGTTGAAATACCACTCTGGTCGTGCTGGATGTCTAACCTGGGTCCGTGATCCGGATCAGGGACAGTGTCTGATGGGTAGTTTAACTGGGGCGGTTGCCTCCTAAAGAGTAACGGAGGCGCCCAAAGGTTCCCTCAGCCTGGTTGGTAATCAGGTGTTGAGTGTAAGTGCACAAGGGAGCTTGACTGTGAGACCGACGGGTCGAGCAGGGACGAAAGTCGGGACTAGTGATCCGGCGGTGGCTTGTGGAAGCGCCGTCGCTCAACGGATAAAAGGTACCCCGGGGATAACAGGCTGATCTTCCCCAAGAGTCCATATCGACGGGATGGTTTGGCACCTCGATGTCGGCTCGTCGCATCCTGGGGCTGGAGTCGGTCCCAAGGGTTGGGCTGTTCGCCCATTAAAGCGGTACGCGAGCTGGGTTTAGAACGTCGTGAGACAGTTCGGTCCCTATCCGCTGTGCGCGTAGGAGTCTTGAGAAGGGCTGTCCCTAGTACGAGAGGACCGGGACGGACGAACCTCTGGTGTGCCAGTTGTCCTGCCAAGGGCATGGCTGGTTGGCTACGTTCGGAAAGGATAACCGCTGAAAGCATCTAAGCGGGAAGCCTGCTTCGAGATGAGGACTCCCACCCCCTTTGAGGGGTTAAGGCTCCCAGTAGACGACTGGGTTGATAGGCCGGATCTGGAAGGCGGGTAACCGCTGGAGGTGACCGGTACTAATAGGCCGAGGGCTTGTCCATATTTGCTCGCGTCCACTGTGTTAGTTCTGAGGCAACGACC
>NZ_JBHYZV010000158.1:0-4600 GCF_042753905.1 Streptomyces sp. NPDC059248
ACCTATAAATACCCTGCTTCTGGGGTGGCCCGCTTCCTTTTTTTAAACCCCCCCGTCGGCCACGCGGCCGGCCGGGGCCCCCGGGGGGGGGGGCGGGGCCGCGGCCGCCCCCGCCCGCCACGGCCGGCTCTGCTCGGTCGGAGGCGATGTGAGGAATTCTGTCAAGTCGGTCGACCTGGCGTTCGCACTCCTGGAAGACTTACGGCCCGAACTCATCGAACCAGTGACCCGGCGCACGGAGATCAGCTCCGGCCGGCGGGCCCGGTCCGCTTCGGAGGCCCCCGTTGTCTGAGCGCAATCGCTGGGTGCTGATCACCGGCGCCAGCCGGGGCATCGGCCGGTCCATAGCCCTGGCACTCGCTGCCGAGGGCTACCAGCCGGTGCTCTGGGCCCGGTCCGGTGACGATCTGGCCGATGTGGCGGACGAGGTGCGCACCTACGGCGTGCCGGTGCGCACCGCGGTCGTCGACGTCACCGATCCGGAGATGGTGGCGCAGGCGGCGCGTACCTCACTGGCCGGCCTGGACGGGCTCGCCGCACTCGTACTCAACGCGGGACAGGGTGTCTGGACCCCGCTGAGCGAGCTGGATACCGCCGCCTGGGACCGTACCGTCCGCACCAACCTGGACGGCGGGTTCCAGGTGCTCACCACCGTACTGCCGCTGCTCACCGCGACCCCCGGAGCGCTGGTGATCGGCCTGCTCTCCGACTCGGTGCTCTACCCGTTCCCGGAACGAGCGGCGTACGCGGCCTCCAAGTCCGGCCTCCGGGCACTGCTGGAGGTCACACGGCGAGAGGTACGTGACAAACAGGTCCGCGTCTGTTCGGTGCTGCCGAGCCGAGTGGACACGCATTTCCAGGGCGCCCACGAGAGTGCGGCCCCCGGCAGCCGCGACGGAGCACTTGCGGCTGAGGACGTAGCCGCCGTCGTCGCCGGGCTCTTCCGGCTTCCGCCGCATGTGGAAGTCCGGGAGATCCAACTGTCCGCGATGACCTCGACCTTCGGTCCCTTCCCAGAAAAGGCCCAGGTGTGAGCACGCGCAAATCAGCCGTTGTCCCGCAATCCCATTCCAAGCCGATCGGGCGCTATTCCCCCGGCGTCCGGCTGACCGTCACCCCCGGCACTGAGCTGGTCTTCATCAGTGGCCAGGTGGCCACCGACGACCAAGGCACCGTCCTCTTCCCCGGCGACGCGGCCGGTCAGGCGCGCGTGGTCTTCCAGCGCCTGGAGCAGGTGCTGGAGGCGGCCGGGGGCTCCCTGGCCGACCTGGTCAGCGTGAACGTCTACCTCACGGACGTCCGGGGTGACTTCCCCGCCGTCTCGCGCGTACGCGACGAGGTCCTGACCGATCCGCCGCCGGCCAGCGTCCTGCTGGAAGTCTCCGCACTGGCCGAGGAGGGCTGTGTCGTGGAGATCAGCGGCCTGGCGGCAGTCGGGGGCGGGGCTTGATCGACTCCGTCCCGCCATCGGACCGGCTGACCGACTGGCAGTCGGCGTTACGCCGCGCGGCCGACTCCACGAGGGTCCTCGTCATCGGCTCGCTCAACGTCGATCTCATCGTGCACAGCGACCACGAACCCGAGGACGACGGCGCGGTGGTCGCGCGTTCCGTCACCACCGCACCGGGGGGCCATGCCGGGAACTGCGCGTCGGCGCTGGCCGCGCTCGGTATGCGGGTGGGCGTGGTGGCCGGTGTCGGGACGGACGCCGAGGGCGACGGAGTGCTGGCGGACCTACGGGCACGCGGGGTGGACGTCTCGTCCGTGCAACGCCACCCCGATGCCCCCACCGGCCAAGTGATCATCCCGGTCTTCCGGGACAAGCACTACATGCTCATGCACCGCGGTGCGAACGACCTGCTCTCCGCGGCGGCGGTACGTGACGCGCTCGCGGCACCGGTCGACGCGGTGGTCCTGTTCGACCCGAGCCGGGAGGCGCTCCGCGAGACGGTCGCGGCGGTCGGGGATCATCCCGGCCGACCGTTACTGTGCTGGTGCCCCGGCGGCGTCTACTGCGCCGACGACATCGCCGCCACGGTCGCGCCGCGGTGCGACATCCTTCTGCTGAACCGCGACGAGCACTACCGGATCAGCCGCTCGGCGGGTGAGGACGCCATCGGCCGGCCGTCCTGCGACGTCGTGACGACACTGGGCGCCGAAGGGGCACATCTGCGCCGCGGCGACCGGGACTGGCGCGTTCCGGCGGAGCCGGCGGAGGTACGCGATCCGACGGGTGCCGGTGACGCGTTCGCCGCCGCCTATCTGCTGGCCGCCCTGGCCGGCCTGCCGCCCCGGCAACGGTTGCGGAGCGGCAACGTGGCCGGCGCACTCGCCGTCGGCGCCGTCGGCGCCCGGGCCGTGCAACCCACTCTCCCGGACTTGATCTCCGGTCTGTCGTCGGCCGGGAGCATGCTCCCGGCCGGGGTGGAAAAAGATCAAATGCAGTGATCAAACGATCAGCGAGATGGAGTTTCTATGAGCATGGTGCGTGATCTTTCCCTTGCGGACGAGGGAAAGCTGAAGGTCGAGTTCGCCGGACGGCGCATGCCGGTACTCTCCACGCTGGTCGAGCGGTTCGCGGAGACGAAGCCCTTCGTCGGTCAGCGGATCGCGGCGTGCCTGCACGTCACCACGGAGACGGCGAACATGTGCCGTGCCCTCGTCGCCGGTGGTGCGGAGCTGGCGCTGTGTGCCTCCAACCCGCTGTCCACCAAGGACGACGTCGCGGCGACCATCCAGCGCGACATCGGTGCCGAGGTGTTCGCCGTCTACGGGTGCGACCGTGACACCTTCTACCAGCAGGTGCAGGGTGTGCTCGCGCTGCGGCCCACGATCGTGGTCGACGACGGAGCCGATCTGACCACGACGATCCACAACGACCACCCGCAGTTGCTCGACGAGATCATCGGGGGCACGGAGGTCACCTCGACCGGTGTGCTGCGGATCAGGAACATGGCCACGGACGGGGCTCTGCAGTACCCGGTCCTCCCGACGAACGACGCGGCGACCAAGCACCTGTTCGACAACCGGTACGGCACGGGCCAGAACACCATCGACGGCATCCTGCGGGCGACGAACATGCTGCTCGCCGGATCCGTGTTCGTGGTCGTCGGCTACGGCTGGTGCGGACGCGGTGTGGCGATGCGGGCACGCGGCATGGGCGCGAACGTCGTGGTGACCGAGGTCGACCCGATCCGGGCGCTGGAGGCCAAGCTCGACGGTCTGACGGTGATGCCGATGGCGCGGGCCGCGGAGATCGGCGACATCTTCGTCACCGTCACCGGCAACCGGGACGCCGTCACGCTGGCACACATGGAGCGCATGAAGGACGGCGCGGTGGTGTGCAACTCCGGTCACTTCGATGTGGAGGTCGCGGTCACCGAACTCCGCGAACGCGCCACCGGGCGACGCGAACTCCGTGACAACTGCGTGGAGTACACCCTGCCGTCGGGCCGCAGCGTCATCCTGCTCGCCGAAGGGCGGCTCGTCGGCCAGTCCGCGGCCGAGGCCCACCCGGCCGAGGTGATGGACATGACCTTCGCCACTCAGGCCCTCGGCGTTCAGTACCTGGTCGAGCACGCCGGCGAACTCAAGCCGGGAATCGTGCCGATCCCGCGCTCGATCGAGAACGACGTCGCAAGCGCCAAACTCCGCGCGTACGGCGTGGAAATCGACCAACTGAGCACCAGTCAGGAGCAGTACCTCACGGACTGGCGCGTAGGGACGTGACATGAACGGCAGCGACCAGTGACGGATTTGTCAGCCATCAAGTCCAGCGCCGACGGCTGGCGCGGCATCATCGGCGAGACCTTCACCCCGTCCTACGCCGCGCTCGTGACCCACTGCGTCATGCGGGCTCTCGCGGCGGTTCAGGAGACAAGGACGGTGCTGGTGACCTATGACGGCCGGCGCGGCGGCGAGCAGTGCGCCGCCGCGGTCGTGGCCGCCGCATCGGGCGGAGCGGAACGGGTACGGCTGGTGCCGCACCTGCCCACTCCGATCGCATCGGCGGCGTTGCGGCGCGGCCGGGCGGACGTCGCTCTCCTCGTGACGGCCAGCCACAACCCGGGCCGCCACAACGGCATCAAGGTGAAGGTCGCGCCGGGACGGCCGCTGCCTGCCGCGGTCGAGCGCCACGCCGAGCGACTGCTCGCCGAGACGGGCCACCTCCCGGTGGTCCCGTCCGCCGAGCAGCCGGACCACGAGGCCGGTCTCCGCTGGATCGACGACCACATCACCACCGTCATCGACGGACTACCCGCTGCCGTGAGCCCCGGGCGAACGGTCGTGGTGGACGGCGTGGGCGGGGTGGCGGGTCGGCCGATGGCCCGTCTGTGCGAGCGCCTCGGCTGGCAGGTCCGGCTGCTCGGCGGGGCCCCGGATCCCGACTTCGGCGGTCTGGTGCCCGACCCGACCCTCGCCGCCACCCGTCGCAGGGCCGGGGACGCGGTCCGGGATTGCTCCGCCGACCTGGGCGTCGTGCTCGACGGCGACGGCGACCGGGTGTTCGTCATCGACGAGCGCGGGCGTACCGTCCAACCGCACGAACTGCTCGCACTGCTCCTCCAGGCCCGCTGGACGCTGCGGCGTGGCGACCGTG
>NZ_JBHYZV010000159.1:0-4522 GCF_042753905.1 Streptomyces sp. NPDC059248
TCCCTAGCCGCCTCTCCCCCCGCCGCGCGGGGGGGGGTGCTGTTTTGGTTCTTGGCGGGCTGGGGCGGCCCGCCGTAAAAACCCCCCGGCGGGGGTGCCCCGCCCGGGCCCCCCCCAGCCGGTGTCCGCCGTCACAGGTACTGGCCGGTGTTCGCGACCGTGTCGATCGAGCGGCCGGTGTCCGCGCCCTGCTTCCCGGTGACGAGCGTCCGGATGAACACGATCCGTTCGCCCTTCTTGCCGGAGATCCGGGCCCAGTCGTCCGGGTTGGTGGTGTTGGGCAGGTCCTCGTTCTCCTTGAACTCGTCCACGCATGCCTGGAGGAGGTGGGAGACCCGCAGACCCTTCTGGTTGTGGTCGAGGAACGCCTTGATGGCCATCTTCTTGGCCCGGTCGACGATGTTCTGGATCATCGCGCCGGAGTTGAAGTCCTTGAAGTAGAGGACTTCCTTGTCACCGTTGGCGTAGGTGACCTCCAGGAAGCGGTTCTCCTCGGACTCCGCGTACATCTGCTCGACCACGGACTGGATCATCGCCTGGGCCGCGGCGGCCTTGGAGCCGTTGTGCTCGGCGACGTCGTCCGCGTGGAGCGGCAGCGACGCGGTGAGGTACTTGGCGAAGATGTCCTTCGCCGCCTCCGCGTCCGGACGCTCGATCTTGATCTTCACATCGAGCCGGCCGGGGCGCAGGATCGCGGGGTCGATCATGTCCTCGCGGTTGGAGGCGCCGATCACGATCACGTTCTCCAGGCCCTCGACGCCGTCGATCTCGGCGAGGAGCTGGGGGACGATGGTGTTCTCGACGTCGGAGCTGACCCCGGAGCCGCGGGTGCGGAAGAGGGACTCCATCTCGTCGAAGAAGACGATCACGGGGGTGCCCTCGGACGCCTTCTCGCGGGCCCGCTGGAAGACCAGCCGGATATGCCGCTCGGTCTCGCCGACGTACTTGTTGAGCAGCTCGGGGCCCTTGATGTTGAGGAAGTAGCTCTTCCCCGCGGGCTGCCCGGTCACCTCGGCGACCTTCTTGGCAAGGGAATTGGCGACGGCCTTGGCGATCAGTGTCTTGCCGCAGCCGGGCGGACCGTAGAGCAGGATGCCCTTCGGCGGGCGGAGTTCGTGCTCCTTAAACAGGTCGGGGTGGAGATACGGCAGCTCGACCGCGTCGCGGATCATCTCGATCTGTCCGCCGAGGCCGCCGATCCGGTTGTAGTCGACGTCCGGGACCTCTTCGAGGACGAGCTCCTCGACCTCGCTCTTCGGTACGACCTCGTAGACGTAGCCGGAGCGCGGCTCCAGCAGCAGGGCGTCGCCGGGGCGGATGGTGGCGTCCAGCAGCGGCTCGGCGAGCCGCACCACCCGCTCCTCGTCGGTGTGCCCGACCACCAGGGCGCGCTCGCCGTCCTCGAGGATCTCCTTGAGGGTGACGATGTCGCCGGCGCGCTCGAACGCCATGGCCTCGACCACGTTGAGCGCCTCGTTGAGCATGACCTCCTGGCCGCGCCGCAGCTCGTCGAGCTCGACGCTGGGACTGACGTTCACCCGGAGTTTGCGGCCTCCGGTGAAGATGTCGCAGGTGCCGTCGTCGTTGGAATGGAGATAGACACCGAAGCCGGCCGGGGGCTGGGCGAGCCGGTCGACCTCTTCCTTGAGGGCCACGATCTGATCGCGGGCCTCACGGAGCGTGTTCGCGAGCCGTTCGTTCTGCGCGGAGACGCCGGCCAGATTCGTCTGCAGTTCGACGATCCGCTCTTCGAGGATCCTCGTGTGCCGCGGAGAGTCGGCGAGCTTGCGGCGCAGGACGGCGATTTCCTGCTCGAGATAGGCGACCTGGCCGGCTGGGTCCTCAGACCCCCGCCCGGGCCGGATGCCGCGGTTGATGTCGTCGTCGTGGGCTGCCACGGTCCTCACCTCCTCCAAGGGGAGCTGGACGCTTCCTGACCCTACCTGGGCGGGTGGTGATTGAAACCCCTAGATCACAAAGACGGTCGGGGCGTGTCCGATCTTCACCCTTGCGCTCTCCCTCACGCCAGGGGGATACCCACCCAGCTCCTTTCGAAAGCGGGCGGTTGTATCGTCGGGGGTGTTCAACACCCGTCAGGGCTGGCGCGACTTGCTCGCCGCGCCCCGCCGGATGCTTCACCCGACGCAGGAACGGCAGGAGACATGACCGTGCAGCACGAGGCACCGTCCCCCGACGCAGCCGAGGCTCTGGAGGTCTGGATCGACCAGGACCTCTGCACCGGCGACGGGATCTGCGCCCAGTACGCCCCGGACGTCTTCGAACTGGACATCGACGGGCTGGCGTATGTGAAGAGCGCGGAGGACGAACTGCTGCAGGACCCGGGGGCGACGACCCCGGTACCGCTGCCGCTGCTGCGGGACGTGGTGGACTCGGCCAGGGAGTGCCCGGGCGACTGCATCCACGTACGCCGGGTTTCGGACAGCGTCGAGGTCTACGGCCCGGACGCGGAGTAGCGATTCCTTCACGCGCCGTCCGGCGGACGGCGCGTGCGGGCATCGATCAGGCCGGGTCGTCTCCGGCCGTACGCGACCGGGCTCAGAGCGCCGCGGTGTCCGTCCCGGCCGTCCCGCTTCCGGTGTCCCCGGGGGTGCGCAGGAACTTTCCGCCCTCCCAGCGCCAGCTGACCCGCTCCTTCTCGTCCGGGCAGCAGACCGGGACCTCCGGCGACGAGTAGCCGTAGAGGGTCGCGGTGACGGCCCGGCCGGTGACGGCGAGGGCGCCGACGGTGAGCCGGTCGGCGGGCGCGACGAGGGTCGCGACGACCCGGGGCCCGCCGTCCCGTGTCCTCGCCAGGACATAGATGCCCTCGGGGGGCGTTCCCGAACCCGCCGCGCAGCGTCCGGCGACGATCGTCTCGGGGCCGCCGTCGCCGTCGAGGTCGCCGACGGCTTTCCGGGTCACCGTGTACGCGGCGGTCCCGCATTCCAGTGGCAGCCGTACCGTCGCGGGGTCCGGAGCCGCGGACACGGGGCCGGCTCCGGTCTTCGCGTCGGAGGTCGCGGTCGCGGTCGCGTTGCCGGGCTGGAGCAGTCCCGCGAGGGCGACGACCGCGGCTGTCGCGGTCGCGGTGGCGGCCCAGTGCAGGGGACGGGTGCGGGTGTGCGCGAGGTCGGGGAGCTCCGAGTTCTGCACGCGTGGGGTCTCCTGTGCGACGGAGCCGACGCGGGGCCGGCACGGGTGGTGCGGTGGAGGGGGTGGAGCCCGATCGTGCCATACGTCACAGGGGTGGGGAACGGCGGGGTCCAACACGAGGGCGCCGCCGCCGGGTTCCCCGTGGGACGGGGGAATCCGGCGGCGGCGCCGTGTCGTTGCGGGGGCGTCAGCCCTTGTCGGCGGCGCTGTCCTTGGCGCCGCCCCAGCCCGTGTAGTCCTCGCCGTAGGCGCCCTTGGCGGGCCTGCGGCGGCGCATCGGGGGTTCCACGCCGTCGGCGAGCCGCCGGGCGGTGACCAGGAAGCCGGTGTGACCGATCATCCGGTGATCGGGTCGTACGGCGAGGCCTTCGACGTGCCAGTTGCGGATCATCGATTCCCAGGGCTGCGGTTCGGCGAAGGAGCCGATGTCCCGGATGGCCTCGACGGTCCGGGCGAGCTGGGTGGTGGTGGCGACGTAGCAGCAGAGGATGCCGCCGGGGACGAGCGCCTTGGAGACTGCTTCCAGGCACTCCCAGGGCGCCAGCATGTCCAGGATGACCCGGTCGACGTCGGTGTCCGAGAGGTTGTCCTGGAGGTCGCCGACGGTGAGCTGCCAGGCGGGGTGGGGTTCGCCGAAGTAGCGCTCGACGTTCTGCCGGGCGATGTCGGCGAAGTCGGCGCGGCGCTCGTACGAGTGCAGCATGCCGGTGTCCCCGATGGCGCGGAGCAGGAACGCGCTGAGCGACCCGGAGCCCACGCCCGCTTCGACGACGCGGGCGCCGGCGAAGATGTCGGCGAAGGCCAGGATCTGCCCCGCGTCCTTGGGGTAGACCACGGCGGCGCCGCGGGGCATGGACAGGACGTAGTCGGGGAGCAGGGGGCGCAGCGCGAGGTAGGCGACGTTTCCCGTGGTACGGACCACGCTGCCCTCGGGAGCACCGATCAGCTCGTCGTGGGGGAAGGAACCCTTGTGGGTGTGGAAGTTCTTCCCGGCCTCGAGCGTGAAGGTGTAGTGGCGTCCCTTGGGGTCGGTGAGCTGGACCTGGTCCCCGACCTTGAAGGGCCCGCGACGGCGGGCGGCACCGGTCGGTTCGGACATGTCCCCAGCGTACCGGCCATTCACCGCCCCCTCGACCACGAGCCGTGCCTCTGCGAGCGCCCCATCACGGACCGGCCCTTCCGGACCCCGAGGAGGCCGTCCCGCACCCCGGAGGCGAACCGAGCCACAAGATCAGGCGAGTGAGCCGAAGGGGCGCGCCGTGGTCTGGAAGGAGAACGCGCGCCCCGGCCCCCTCAAACCGGGCAGCCTCGCCCCGGGACGGCGAGTGAGCCGAAGGGGCGCGACGTGGTCTGGAAGGAGAACGCGCGC
>NZ_JBHYZV010000160.1:0-3884 GCF_042753905.1 Streptomyces sp. NPDC059248
GGGGTCGGCCGGCCGCGATCCGGTTTTCGGGGTCCCTCAGCCGTAGAGCCGGCTAGTCGGCGGTGATGGCGGTCAGCTTCCCGCGCAGGAACTCATGCGCGTCGATGCCCCGTACATCCGTGCCCATGTCGCAGTCGAAGAAGTAGGCCAGCGACACCAGCTCCTCGTCCGGCGCGTCCACCGGCGGCGGGAGCACCCGGTGCCGGCCTGCCTGCCAGCGGCCGCCCGACCAGTGGGCCATCAGATCGCCGATGTTCATCGTCAGCGCGTCCGGGTCGTACGGCGCGTCCTCCCAGCCGCCCTCGTCCGTGTACACCTGCAGGCCACCGAGTCCGGGCTGGCGGTCCAGCAGCGTCACGGTCCCGAAGTCCGTGTGCGGGCCGATCCGGAACTGGCCCGGCGCCGCGGGGCCGACCCGCTCCGCACCCGGGTACCAGTTGATGTTGAAGCCCCAGGTCGCCTGCTGCGTATGCGCGGTGAAGTGGTCCTCCTTCTCGCCCATGGCCACCCCGAGCACTTCGAGGACCGTGTTGGAGAGGGCGAACATCTGGTCCAGATACGTCTCCACCAGCGGCTGCATCCCGGGGACCTCGGCGGGCCATACGTTCGGCCCGTCGAACCACTCCGCGTCCACCACGGGGTCGCCCGTCGGATCGTACGAGGCGAAGGAGTACGACTCCTTCAGGTCGGGCGGGCCGTCCCCGCCCTCCGCGTACGCGTTGGCCTCGGCCCCGGGACCCAGCCATCCGCGCCCGCCCACCTGTACCGCGTACGCCTTCTTCTCCGGGTACGGAAGGTGGAAGAACCGCTTCGCCGCAGCCCGTATCTCCGCCCGCGGCCCGGCCCCGATGCCGTGGCCGGTCACGAGGAGGAAGCCCGCTGTGCGCAGGGCCTCGTCGACCGTCCCGGCGATCGCGCGGCGGGTTTCGGCGCCACCTTCGGCCCATAATTCGAGGTCAATGGAGGGAATTCGCATGGGTATACTGTATGACCGCCTTCACCCACCGAACAAGTAGTCGGCCGGGGCCTTGAATTGGGCCACTCCGCCGCGGCGCCGAAATTTCAGCCGAAGGCGTCCCGGTCCGCACGTCCGGACCGCTGAACCCCCGCTCGGGAGCGGACTGTTGTTTCAGGTCTGAAATCTGTAGGTTGCCGGTGAGGCCCGCCGTGCAGGTGCGGGATTTCGGAGGACAAGCTGATGGTGAAAGACGGACCCATGGGTGCCGACGGCCCGGGCGGACGCACCCTGGTGCGGGCCCGGAACCTGGTGAAACGCTTCGGTGATTTCACCGCGGTCGACGGTATTGAATTCGACTTACGCGGAGGGGAGACTTTCGGCCTGCTGGGGCCGAATGGTGCCGGGAAAACCACGACCATGCGCATGCTGAGCTGTATCAGCACACCGTCCGGCGGTGAACTGCGGATCCTCGACCGCGATCCCGTCCGGGAGCAGACGCGCATCCGCGAGCGGCTCGGGATCTGCCCGCAGGCGGACAATCTCGACCTCGATCTGACGGTCGTCGAGAACATCACGACCTACGCCCGGTACTTCGGTATGTCGCGGCAGCGGGCCCGGGTCAGGGCGACGGAGCTGCTGGAGTTCGCCCGGCTCGAGGACCGGGCCGATGACCGGGTGCAGTCCCTGTCCGGGGGGATGAAGCGACGGCTCACCATCGCCAGGGCGCTGGCCAACGAGCCGGACATCGTCCTGCTGGACGAGCCGACGACGGGCCTGGACCCGCAGGCCCGGCATCTGCTGTGGGAGCGGCTGTTCCGGCTGAAGCAGCGGGGCACGACCCTGGTGATCAGCACCCACTACATGGACGAGGCCGAGCAGTTGTGCGACCGCCTGGTGATCATGGACGGTGGGAAGATCGCCGCCGAGGGATCGCCGCGCGCCCTGATCGAGGCCCATTCGAGCCCCGAGGTGGTCGAGCTGCGGTTCGGCTACGACGCGCACGACACCTATGCCGGAAAGCTGGACGGGATCGGCGACCGCGTCGACCCGCTGGCGGACCGTGTCCTGGTCTACGCCCGTGACGGCGACGCGGTGGTCAACGAAGTCCACCGCCGGGGTCTCCAGCCCGCGAGTGTGCTGGTCCGCCGGTCCACGCTCGAGGACGTCTTCCTCCGGCTCACCGGCCGAGCTCTGGTGGAGTAGCGATGGCACACCCTTCGGTCGCCGTACTCGAACGGCATATGCTGCTGTACCGACGGCTCTGGAAAGCGTCGGTCTTCTCCTTCTTCGCCCTGCCCTATCTCTTCCTCGTCAGTATCGGCGCCGGAGTGGGCGGATACGTCGGCGAGGTCGACGGGTTCGCCTACCTCGACTGGATCGCCCCGGGCATCCTGGCCGCGACGGTGTACCAGATCGCCGCCAACGAGTCGACGTACGGCGTCTACACCGACTTCGAATGGGTCGGCGGTATCCACACCATGCGCGGCACCCGGGTATCGATCCGGGACATGGTCGCGGGATGGATCCTGTACGTCCTCGTCATGGTGACCATGGCCGTCGTCGCGTTCCTGGCCATCGCGTGGCTGTTCGGCACCCTGCACTCGCCCTGGGTGTGGACCGTGCCCCTGGTCTGCGCGCTGCTGGCGGTGGGCGCCGCGGGACCGACCATGGCCTTCGCGGCGAGCATCCAGAACGACGGGTACTTCGAGCTGCTGATCCGTTTCGTCGTCATCCCGACCACCCTGTTCGCGGGGGTGTTCTTCCCCGTCGAAGAGCTGCCCGAGGGCTTCCGGCAGCTGGCCTACGCCTCTCCGCTCTGGCACGGCGTCGAGCTGACCCGCGCCGCGTCATTGGGGACGTCGACCACCTGGCCGGCGCTCGTCCACATCGGATACCTGCTGCTCGTGGCGGTGGCGGGCTGGATCTGCGCCGAGGTGGCCTTCCGCCGTCGGCTCGAGAGCTGAGAAGGGAGTCGCGATGCTCACGAACGCGATCGCCGGTCGCTTCTCCACCACCCGCTCCGCCGCGGTGGTCACCCGTAACGCCCGGGCCATGCAGACCGGTCCCTCGGCCTGGCTCCTCGTCGTGGCCGGCCTGGTCGAGCCGCTGTTCTATCTGCTGTCCATCGGTATCGGGGTCGGCAGCCTGATCGACAAGGACATCAGTTACCGGGGACAGGAGGTCTCCTACGCCGCCTTCGTGGCCCCCGCGATGCTCGCCACCTCGGCGATGACGGCGGCGTTCTCGACCACGACCTTCGCCTTCTTCGGCAAGCTCAAGCAGTCCAAGGTGTACGAGGCGGTCCTGGTGACGCCCGTCCGCCCGCGCGAGGTCGCCGTCGCCGAAGTGGTGTGGAGCGCCCTGCGCGGGGCGGTGTTCTGCGGTCTCTTCCTGATCGCCATGGTCCTGCTGGACACGGTCTCGGTCGGCTGGGCGCTGCTCGCCTTCCCGGCGTCCGTCCTGGCGGTGGTCGCCTTCGCCGCGATCGGTCTGGCGGCCAGCACCCTGATGCGCGGCTGGCACGACTTCGACGCGCTCACCACGGCCCAGATGGCGCTGTTCCTGTTCTCCGGCACGTTCTCCCCGACGGAGGACTACCCGGTCGCGGCGCAGTACCTGGTCGAGCTGACCCCGCTGTACCACGCGGTCGAACTGATCCGCCGGATCTGCATCGGGGACCTCTCGCCGATGCTGATGTGGCACACCGGCTATCTGCTGGCCGCCACGGGGCTGTGCCTGGCGTTCGCCGCCCGGCGTATCCACACCATCGTGTACGACTGAGCCCCCGGGCTCCGGTACCCGTACCGGCCGTGCGACCCGGACGAGGGGCCGCCCCCCCCCCCGCGCGCGCGGGCCGCGCCGCCCCCCCCGCGGGGCCCGCCCCCCGGGGGGGCGGGGGGGGGCCGGGGGGGGGGGGGGGGATGGC
>NZ_JBHYZV010000161.1:0-3711 GCF_042753905.1 Streptomyces sp. NPDC059248
CGGGTACCCCGGACGGCGGCGTCCCCGGGCTCGGGCGATACGGTCGGACCAGACCGTCTCTGCGAAGGATGTCCCGTGGCCAGTGTTGTGAAGATCAACGTCCTGACCGTCCCCGCCGAACAGCGCGAGGTGCTGGAGAAGCGGTTCGCGTCCCGCGCGGGCAGCGTCGAGAACAGCGACGGCTTCGAGTGGTTCGAGCTGCTCCGCCCGCTGGACGGCACCGACAGCTACCTCGTCTACACCCGCTGGCGCAGCGAGGCCGACTTCGAGGCGTGGATGGCGGGCTCGATGCGCGGCGCCCACAAGCCCGCCGAAGGTGCCGCCGAGGGCGGCGAGAAGCCGAAGCCCGCGGCCACCGACTCCACCCTGTGGTCCTTCGAGGTCGTCCAGTCCGCCGGACCGAAGCCCGCCGACCAGGGCTGACCAGGGCTGATCCCGGCCGCCCGCCCCCGCCGCCCGGCCGTGGCGGCGGGGGCGGACCCGGTGTCACTCCACGACGCGGGCGATCAGCAGCCCGTCGTATCCCTTCGTCCCCACCGTCTGGACCGCCGTCGCGTCCAGCCGCGGCTCCCGTGCCACCAGCTCGAACATCTCCCGCGTGCCGCGGAGCGACGGATCGTCCGCCGCCGGGTCGACCAGCGCCCCGCCCCGTACCACGTTGTCCACCACGATCAGCGTGCCCGGCCGGGACAGCTTCAGGGCCCACTCCACATACCGGGCGTTGTTCACCTTGTCCGCGTCGACGAAGACCAGATCGAACGGACCCGCGCCCGGCTCCGCCGCCAGCTTGGGCAGCGTCTCCAGCGCCGGACCCGTCCTGACCTCCGCGATCGCGTCGAGACCCGCCCGCGTCAGATTGGCCCGCGCCACCGCGGCATGCCGCTCGTCGTACTCCAACGAGATCAGCCTGCCGCCCTCGGACAACGCCCTGGCCAGCCAGATCGTGCTGTAGCCGCCCAGCGTGCCGATCTCCAGCACCCGCCGGGCGCCCAGGGTGCGGGCCAGCAGATACAGCAGCTTGCCCTGGTTCGGGGCGACGGCGATCGCGGGCAGCCCCGCCGCCTCGCTCTCCGCCAGCGCCGCCGTCAGCACCTCGTCCGCCGGAACCAGCATCTCCGTCACATAGGCGTCCACGGCGTTCCAGCGCGCCCCTGCCGCCTCTTCGTACGCATCGGTCATGACCTCAACCTAAGCTGTCCCCGTGCCCCGCGACCCCCTCGGGCACCGCGCCGCACATCGTGGTGCGGTCGGCGGTACGGAGAGCCGGGCACTGTTCCCGTCCGTTCCCCGGGCCGGTCCGCCATGGCCGGGATCCGGCCGGACATCCGAACAAAACCGGGCGACAGTCAGGCAAAGAGGGGGTTGCCCGAGTCTCATTCTCTGGGCAATGCGAGGCTATTTCGGGGCCGTGTCACCTCTTCGGCAGGTGACGACGGCCCGTGGACCAGGAAACACCGGCATTTCGGGATGTAGGGGAGGCGCGGCGCGACGTGGCGAACGCGGAGCACAGCGTGCGCGGAAGTGATACCGCGAGGGGGGCAGCCACCAGGATGAGCGCGGCGAGAGCCGTGCTCTGGCTCCTGGCCGCCGTGCTCGCCGTACGGCAACTGGCGGTCGTTCTCCGCCGGCCGCCCGGCGAGCGCCTGATCGATCTCGACGCCTGGGTCGGCCCCGAAGGCGTCCTGCACGTGGCCGGATCGCTCTACGAGAACGACCGGTTCAACGGCACCCCCTTCGCCGGGCTCGTACTGAAACCGCTCACCCGCACCGCCGAGCAGAGCCTGGGCGTCGTGTGGACCTTCGCCACCCTGCTGCTCGTCGTGGCGATAGGACTGGTCGTCGCCCGCGCCCTGCCGGGCCCCGTATCGCGCCGTACGGCGCTGCTCGCCGCGCCCGTCGCGATCAGCCTGCTGATGCTGTCGCTGCCCGTCCGGAACAGCTTCTACCTCGGCCAGACCAGCATCATCCCGGTCCTCCTCGTCCTCCTCGGCTGCTTCGTGGCCCGCGGGGAACGGACGTCCGGGATCCTCATCGGTATCGCCGCGGCCCTCCAGCCCACCGTGCTGCTCTTCGCCCCGCTGCTCTGGTTCACCGGGCGCCGCCGGGCCGCGGTCTCCTCGGCCGCCGCCTTCGCCGCCTGTACGGCCGTCGCCTGGGCGGCGATGGCCGGGGACTCCTGGACGTACTGGGTCGAACACGCCGCGGGCGCCGGACTCGGCGGCGCGTCCGACGCCGTCGCCAACCAGTCCCTGCACGGCGCCCTGCTCCGCCTCGGCCTCGAAGGGCCGCTGGAGATCGCGCTCTATCTGGTGCTGGCCGCCGCCGTGGTCGGGGTCGGGCTGCGCCGCGCGGTCCGCTACGCCCTCGACGGCCAGCTGCTGCTCGCGGTCGCGGTCACCGGCTGTGTCGCCGTCGCCGTCTCGCCCACCACCTGGCAGCACCAGCTGCTGTGGGTGCTGCTCGCGGTCGTCGGCCGGGTCGGCAAGAAGGCCGCGGACCGGATGCTGTGGCCGGTGCTCGTGATCTTCGCCCTGACGCTGCCGGGCAAGATGCTGCTGCCGAACATGGGCTTCCTGCACCCGTTCCGCGACAACGCGGTCCTGATCGCCGCACTCGCCGCCGCCTGCGCCGTACCGTTCCTGGCCCGGACCGATCCGCGGTTCGCCCGTCCGCTGCCGACGGAGTACGCCACCCCGCCCGCGTCCCGGTGGCGGTGGGTGCCCCTGCTGCCGTTCTGGCGGCGGGCGCTGAGCCGCCCGAACCTGCTGCTGGAGCTGGTGGCGATCCGGGTCGGCTACGCCATCTACTCCAAGATCCGGCTGGCGGCGACGGCCTCCACGGCCACCGCCGAGGAGCACGGACGGCAGATCGCCTCCATCGAGGAGGCCATCGGCATCGATATCGAGCACGGCATCAACATGGCCGCGGCGAAGGTGGAGTGGCTGACGGACTTCCTCAGCTTCTACTACACGTCGTTCCACTTCCCGGTACCGCTGGCGGTACTCGCGGTGCTCTACATCCGCCGCCCCACGGACTACCGCTGGGCGCGCGCGTCGCTCGCCTTCGCCACCCTGCTCGCGCTGGTCGGCTTCTGGCTCTACCCGCTGGCCCCGCCGCGGCTGATGCCCGGGATGGGCTTCATCGACACGGTCCACCGCACGGAGGACCTGTCGAACCCCGAGTTCGGCGCGATGACCGCGGTCACCAACCAGTACGCGGCGATGCCGTCGCTGCACTTCGGCTGGTCGCTCTGGTGCGGTGTGGTGATCGTGATGCTGGCGCCCAAGATGTGGATGAAGGCCCTGGGCCTGCTGCACCCGCTGATCACGCTCTATGTGATCGTCGCCAGTGCCAACCACTGGATCCTCGACGCGCTGGGCGGCGCGATCGTGGTCGCCGCGGGATTCGGTCTGACGTACGTGCTCTCGGGGCGGCGGTCGGCGGTCCCGGAGGCCGCGAAGGCGGCGGAGACGGCGGAGGCGGCGGAACCCGTGCCCGTGGGTGCGCCGGCCGGGCCCCCGGCCGACGGGATCGACGGATCCTCGGCCGCCGTCGAGACGAAGGTGTCCGTACCGGCGGCCAGGACCCCGGTGGAGAGCCAGGTGCCCGACCCTGCCGGGGCCGGAGGCCGAGACCCGGACGGCGGCGGCGGTACGGCTGTCGCGGGGAAGTCGGCGACCTGAACCGGAACATCGCGCGGTGATGGCGGAG
>NZ_JBHYZV010000162.1:0-3452 GCF_042753905.1 Streptomyces sp. NPDC059248
TTCGAGGGTGATCTGGACGATGTAGATGTCGGGGGATTCTTCGTCGTAGAGGGCGTGGAAGAGCAGGCCTTCCTGCAACGGCGCCAACGGCAGGATGTCGGCCGGACGCAGCTCCGCCTCGATGGCGTCGATCTCCTCCTGACCGATCGAGACCAGCGGCACGTCCGACGGCGTCAGACCATCGGCGTCCGGAGCCGTGGCGTGCTCGGCGAGCAGACCGAGCGCCCGGACCCACGCGTCGCCGAAGGCGCGTACGTCGTCCTCGGCGAGCAGCTCGCCCGGCCAGGCACAGGTGAAGGTCAGCCGCGGACCGTCGGCCGATTCGAGGGCGACGGCGTTGACCGACAGGGCGTGGGTGAGCGGCATCCCAGGATGGGCGCCGCCCGCCAGGACCGAGGCCTCTGTGACCGGGGCCCAGTCCGCGCGGCCGGGCACCGGGAACCGCCCGAGGTAGTTGAAGGCGATCTGCGGACGGGGCGCGTCGGCCAGCGGTCCTGCGGTCTCCGGACGGAGATGGCGCAGCAGCCCGAAGCCGAGGCCGTACCCGGGCACGGCCGCCGACCGCTCCTTCACCCGCTTCAGTGCCGCGATCGCCGCGGGACCGCCGGGCGGCGCGGTCCCGGTGTCGATCCGCCGCGGTTGGATGCTGGTGAACCAGCCGACCGTACGGGACAGATCGAGCCCGTCCACGAGGTCGTGCCGGCCGTGCCCTTCGAGGTCGACCAGCAGGGATCCGTCACCGGCCGGGCCCCGGCCCTCCTGCCAGTCGCGGTGCGCCAGGCCGAGCGCCGTGAGGAGTACGTCGTCGACGCCGCACCGGAAGCGGGCCGGGACGTCCGCGATCAGGGCCCTGGTCCGTTCCGGGGACAGGGTCCAGGTCAGGGTGGCCGCCGTCCCGACGGTGTCGCGGCCCGGGTCGAGCGGACGTCCGCCGAGCGGCGGCTCCGGCCGCCCCAGCAGCCCGGTCCAGTAGGCCGCCTCCTGCCGCCGGCCGGGGTCCCGGGCCTCGTCGGCGAGCAGTCGCGACCAGCGGCGGAAGGACGTGGGCACGGCGGGCAGCCGCGGCTCGTCCCCGGCGGACACCGCGCGCCAGGCCGCCTCCAGATCGCCCAGCAGGATCCGCCAGGACACGCCGTCGACCACGAGATGGTGCAGCAGGATCAGCAGCGCGCCGGGTTCCCCGGGGCCCGCGTCGAACCAGACGGCCCGCAGCATGACGCCCCCGGCGGGGTCCAGCAGGCGCCGCTCCTCCGCCGCGGCGTCCGCGAAGGCGCCGTCGTCGTCCGCCGCGGTCGCGGCCCGGTCGATACGCCGCAGTAGCGGCGCGGCCGGGACGCTCCCGGGCGCGGGAACGACCAGCCGGGCCCCGGGCCCCGCCCCGGCCAGCCGCGCCCTGAGCATGTCGTGCCGGTCGAGGACCGCCTGAAGCGCCCGGACCAGTGCGTCCCGGGTCGCCCCCGCGGGTGTTCTGACCACGACCGACTGATGGAACTCGGCGAACCCGGGACCGTCGACGCCGAAGGCGAGCATCACCGGGGTCAGCGGCACCTCCCCGGTCCCTTCGCCGTCCCCGTCCGGCGCGACGGCGGGAAGGGTGTCGGCGGCGCGGGCCACGGCCGCCAGCTCGGCGATCGACTGATACTGGAACACCTCGCCGGGAGTGATCACGAGACCGCGTTCGCGGGCCCGGCTGACCAACTGGATGGAGAGGATGCTGTCGCCGCCCAGCCGGAAGAAGTTGTCGTCGACACCGACCCGCGGCAGCCCGAGGACTTCGGCGAAGAGATCGGCGAGTACGCGCTCGCGCTCGGTGCCCGGGGCGCGGTCGGTGACCCGCCCGCCGAAGTCGGGCGCGGGCAGGGCCCGGCGGTCGAGCTTCCCGTTGGCCGTCAGCGGAAGGTCGTCCAGCGGGACGAACGCCGCGGGGATCATGTAATCGGGCAGCGTCGTCGCCAGTCGCCCACGGAGCACGTCGGCGTCGGGGGCCGCCCCCGGGGCGGGGACGAGATACGCCACGAGCCGGGTACTCCCCGAGCCGTCGCCGTACGGGACCACCGCGGCACGGGCGATGTCCGGACGGGCGGTCAGGGCGCTCTCGATCTCACCGGGTTCGATCCGGAAGCCGCGGAGCTTCACCTGGTGGTCCGTACGGCCGAGATAGCCGATGGTCCCGTCGGTGTGCCGGCGGGCGAGGTCGCCGGTGCGGTACATGCGGGTGCCGGGTGGTCCGTAGGGGTCGGCGACGAAGCGTTCGGCCGTCAGTCCCGGCCGGTGGAAGTAGCCGCGGGCCAGGCCCGCCCCGGCGATGTACAGCTCACCCGCGACCCCCGGTGGCACCGGCCGCAGCGCGGAGTCGAGGATATGGATCCGGGTGTTGTCGAGCGGGCGGCCGATCGGCACCACCGCCGCCGGCGGGGCATCCGCCGGGATCCGGTGGTGGGTGGCGAAGGTGGTGCTCTCGGTCGGACCGTAGCCGTCCACGATCGACAGCCCGGGACAGGCGTCCCGGGTCCTGTCCACCGCCCGCGGATCGACCACGTCACCGCCGGACCACAACTCCCGCAGGCCCGCCAGGGCACGGGGGTTCTCCTGGGCGACGAGATGGAAGAGCCCCGCCGTCAGCCAGAGCGCCGTGATCCCGTGCTGCCGGACGAGCGCCTCGATCTCGGCGGTGCCGAGCTGGCCGGGGGGTGCGACGACGATCTCCCCGCCGGACAGCAGCGGTACCCAGATCTCGTAGGTCGCCGCGTCGAAGGAGTGCCGGGAGTGGAAGAGCACCCGCCGGTGGTTCCCGTTCCGCCAGCACCGGTCGGCGGCCAGCTTGACGACCGCCGAGTGCGGCACCGCCACACCCTTCGGCCGGCCGGTGGAGCCGGAGGTGTACATGATGTACGCGAGCCGGCGGTCGTCGTCGTCCGGTACGGCGAACGGACCGGTGCCGTCCGCCGGGGCGGCGACGGCGTCGCCGACGAGGATCGGCCGGATGCCGTCGGGCAGTTCGGCGCCCTCGTACGCGGCGGGGTTCGTGACCACGACCCGGGCTCCGGTCTCCTGGAGGAAGGCCCGCCTGCGCGATTCGGGATCCCGTACGTCCAGCGGCAGATAGGCGGCGCCCGCCTTGAGGACCGCCAGCAACGCGACCAGCAGCTCCGCGGAGCGGTCCAGCAGCACCCCCACGGTGTCCTCGGGACGTACCCCGTCCGCGATGAGGGCGGCGGCCAGCCGTCCCGACCGGTCGTCCAGCTCCCGATAGGTCAGCTCGTCCGTACCGGAGCGGACCGCGATCGCCGACGGGGTACGCGATACCTGCTCGGCGAAGAGCTGATGAACCGTACGGCCCGCCCCTGGAATCGGGTGATCCGTGGTGTTCCATTGGGTGAGTTGTTGGTGTTCTTGGGGTGTGAGGGTGTTGATGTGGTGGATGGGGGTGTGGGGGTTTTGGGTGATGGTGT
>NZ_JBHYZV010000163.1:0-3412 GCF_042753905.1 Streptomyces sp. NPDC059248
GGGGGGGGCCTTACAAAGTCTTCGCCCCCCCCCCCGACCCGTCTTCGCGCGGGGCTCAGATCCGGGTGAGCCGGATCCGGCCGTCGGCTTCGGCGGTGACGACGAGTTCGGTCAGATCCGTCACGTGCAGATCGGGGCCGAGCGGCAGGGCGCGCGGACCGACACCGACGACGCGCATCCCGGCGGCGCGGCCGGCGGCTATCCCCGCCTCGGAGTCCTCGAAGACGACGCAGTCGGCGGGCGCGAAGCCCAGTTCGGCGGCGCCCTTGAGGAAGCCCTCGGGGTCGGGCTTGCTGGCGCTCACGCACTCCGCCGTGACCCGGACGGACGGCAGCGGCAGTCCGGCCGCGCCCATCCGGGCCGTCGAGAGCGCCGCGTCGGCCGAGGTCACCAGGGCGTGGGGGAGGTTCGTCAGGGCGGCGAGGAAGGCGGGCGCGCCGGGCACGGCGACGACCCCCTCCATGTCGGCGGTCTCCCGGGCCAGCATCACCGCGTTGTCCGCGTGGTTCTCGGCCATGGGGCGGTGGGGCAGCAGCTCGGCCATCGTGGCGTACCCCTGACGGCCGTGGACGATCCTCATCGTCGCCTCCGGGTCGAGTCCGTGCTCGACGGCCCAGCTCCGCCAGACGCGCTCCACGACGGCGTCCGAGTTGACGAGGGTGCCGTCCATGTCGAGAAGAAGTGCTCGGGCGGTGAGGGTGGTGGCCTGCATGGGCGTACTCCTGGCGCGGCGAGGGGCAGCGGCCGGGACCGACCGGGCGGCGCGGCGGCGCGCTGCGGGGGGCGTACACGGGTCCCGCGTACGAGGCGGGGCGGCACGGGCGGCGTATCCGGCGCTACGGCGTACGGGCCCGGGCGGCGTGCCATGGCGAGCGGTGCGGCACCGTGCCGCACCGGGCGGGAACAAGCGGCCCCGCCCACCGGTCAGGGAGACGGGCGGAGCCACTTTGTTCAGTCATGGTACAAAGCGCTGGCCGAAAGTGCCACCCCCGATCGTCTCAACGGGCCGTAACGGAGCATTCGCCCCACTATGAGATGGCGGGAACGCGGCCCGGCGGGACGCCGGAGCGCGCGGCCCCGCCAGGATCCACGAGGCATACCCCAGGGCCTCGGCGGTGGATCCCGGACGCGAGGAGGCCCGGATGGCACAGGAACAGGTGCGCGCGGACGCCGGGGACCCGGCGCCGGGGGAGGGGCAGGACCGGCGCGGAGTGCTGCTGGCCATCGGCGCCCTGCTGCTCGGCATGCTGCTCGCCGCCCTCGACCAGACCATCGTGTCCACGGCGCTGCCCACCATCGTGAGCGAGCTGGGCGGCCTCGAACATCTGTCCTGGGTCGTCACGGCCTATCTGCTGGCGTCCACCGCCGCGACACCCCTGTGGGGCAAGCTCGGCGACCAGTACGGGCGCAAGAAGCTCTTCCAGACCGCGATCGTCATCTTCCTGATCGGCTCCGCCCTCTGCGGCATAGCGCAGAACATGCCGCAGCTCATCGGCTTCCGGGCGCTCCAGGGCCTGGGCGGCGGCGGACTGATGGTGCTCTCCATGGCGATCGTCGGCGATATCGTCCCGCCCCGGGAACGCGGCCGCTACCAGGGCCTCTTCGGCGCGGTCTTCGGCGCCAGCAGCATCCTCGGCCCGCTGCTCGGCGGCTTCTTCACCGAGCATCTGAGCTGGCGCTGGGTCTTCTACATCAATCTGCCGATCGGCGCCGTCGCCCTCGTCGTGATCGCCGCCGTCCTGCGCATCCCGGCCCGCCCGACCCGGCACACCATCGACTACCTCGGTACGTTCCTGATCGCGTCGGTCGCCACCTGTCTCGTCCTGGTCGCGTCCCTCGGCGGAACGACCTGGGCCTGGGGCTCCGCGCCGATCATCGGGCTGGCCGTCGCCGGCCTCGTCCTGCTGGTCCTCTTCGTCCTCGTCGAGCGCCGGGCCGCCGAGCCCGTACTGCCGCCGCACCTCTTCCGGATCCGTACCTTCACCCTCGTCTCCGTGATCAGCTTCGTCATCGGCTTCGCGATGTTCGGGGCGATGACCTTCCTGCCGACCTTCCTCCAGGTCGTCCGGGGCGTCAGCCCCACGCTCTCCGGCGTGCATATGCTCCCGATGGTCCTCGGGCTGCTGATCGCCTCCACC
Source organism: Streptomyces sp. NPDC059248 (assembly GCF_042753905.1). Lineage (NCBI taxonomy): Bacteria > Bacillati > Actinomycetota > Actinomycetes > Kitasatosporales > Streptomycetaceae > Streptomyces > Streptomyces sp. NPDC059248. The sequence continues at coordinate 2,139 of NZ_JBHYZV010000163.1, forward strand.
GGCTCCGGCCAGCTCGTGAGCCGTACCGGCCGGTGGAAGGTGTTCCCCGTCCTCGGTACCGGGATCACGGCGGTGGGACTGCTGCTGCTCCACCGGCTGACCGAGTTCAGCTCCGACGCCGAGATGAGCCTCTACTTCTTCGTCTTCGGCTTCGGCCTCGGCCTGGTGATGCAGGTCCTCGTCCTGGTGGTGCAGAACGCCGTACGGTACGAGGACCTGGGCGTCGCCACCTCCGGCGCCACCTTCTTCCGCTCCATCGGGGCGTCCTTCGGCGTCGCCGTCTTCGGCACGATCTTCTCCAACGGGCTGAACGACAAACTCGCCGCAGCGCTCGCCGGGCGGCCGGTGCCACCGGGCGCAGGAGCGGACAAGCTGGCCGCCGACCCGCAGGCCATCTCCCAGCTCCCGCCCGCGCTCCGCGGTCCCGTGGTGCACGCCTTCGCGTCCGCGATCACCGACGTGTTCCTCTACGCGGTTCCCGTCGTCCTCGTCGCCTTCGTCATCTCCTGGTTCCTGAAGGAGGACCGGCTACGGGGCTCGGTCACCGCGCCCGACACCAGCCAGACCCTGGCCTCCAACCCGGTGGAACGCTCCTCCCACGAGGAGGTGGCCCGCGCCCTCTCGGTCCTCGGGTCCCGGGAGGGGCGGCGGGACATATACGAGAAGATCACCGCCCGGGCCGGGTACGACCTGCTGCCCGCGGCCGGCTGGCTGCTGCTGCGGATCCGCCGGCACGGGACCGTCGAACCCGGACTGCTGGCCGACACCACCCCCGTACCGCTGACGGCGATCATGGACGCGGCCCGGCAGGTGGAGGAGCGGGGCCTCGCCGCCCGTGAGGGCGTACAGCTGGTACTCACGGAGCCGGGTCTGGAGACGGCCGTACGGCTGGCGAAGGCGCGGGAGGAGTCCCTGGCGGAGCTGCTGGGGGACTGGTGGGGCCCGGACCGGCCCACGGATCTCGTCCAGCTCGTGGAGGAGCTGAACGCGGAGCTGTGCGGCTCGGACCAGGAACGGCCGAACGGACCCGGCCCGCGGGGCGACCACGCGCCGCCGTCGTCATCGGGCGGGTGACGGAACCGCGCGGGCGGAGCGTCGCTCGCCCGCCGACATCTGCTCTTACCAAGCAGATGTCGGAACTCCGTACGGACGCCGCCGTCCGGGTACCCCGGCCCGCGGGGGCCCCCGGCGCGGGCGGTACGGGGGGGCCAGACCCCCGTCGAGTATAAAAAAAAACGAGCTCAACACAAGTTGGGGTTTGTGGTTTTGCGGGT
>NZ_JBHYZV010000164.1:0-3376 GCF_042753905.1 Streptomyces sp. NPDC059248
GCCCACCACCCCCCCCCCCCCCCCCCGGGGGGCGCCCCCCCCCCCCGGGGGGGGGCCACGCCACCGCCCCCGCGGGGGGGGCCCCCCCCCCCCCCCCCGCTTCGCCTTCGTCGGTACGGGCTACTGCGCGCCCGGCCGCACCAGGCCGCTCTCGTACGCGTACACCGCCGCCTGCACCCGGTCCCGCAGCCCCAGCTTGGTCAGCACATGACCCACATGAGTCTTCACCGTCGTCTCACTGACGAACAGATCCGCCGCGATCTCCGCATTCGACAGACCCCGCGCGACCAGCTTCAACACCTCGACCTCGCGGTCCGTCAGCGTATGCAGCGTGTCCGGCACCGGCTCGTCGCCCGAGGGCAGATGCCCCGCGTACTTGTCCAGCAGCCGCCGTGTGATGCTGGGCGCCAGCATCGCCTCACCCGCGGCGACCACCCGGATCGCCTGCACCAGCTCATTCGCCGGGGCGTCCTTCAGCAGAAAACCACTCGCCCCCGCCCGCAGCGCCTCCACCACGTACTCGTCGAGATCGAACGTGGTCAGCACCAGCACCTTCGCCGGACCGTCCCGCCCCGGCCCGGTGATCTGCCGGGTCGCCTCCACCCCGTCCATCCGCGGCATCCGGATATCCATCAACACCACATCGGGCTGAAGCGCCCGCACCTGGTCGAGCGCCTGAAGACCGTCCCCGGCCTCACCCACGACCGCGATGTCCTGCTCCGCCTCGAGAATCATCCGAAAGCCGGTACGCAGCAGCGGCTGATCGTCGACCAGCAGAACGCGGATTGCCACAGGAACTCCTCACACTCGGTCGGAGCCCATTCTGCCCTGCCCCTCCGCCACCGGCCGCGCCGGGGAAACGCTCAGCGGATACACCGGGGGAACCCCGCCGAACTCCGGACAGTGCGCCTGGTGGTCGCACCAGCCGCACAGCTTCGTCGGCCGGGGCCGCCACTCACCCGTCTCGGTGGCCAGCCGGATCGCCTCCCACAACGCCAGCAGCTTCCGCTCCACCCGCTCCAGATCACCCGGCACCGGGTCATAAGTGATCACATCGCCGCTGCCCAGATACACCAGCTGGAGCCGGCGCGGCAGCACCTTCTTCAGCCGCCACACCACCAAGGCGTAGAACTTCATCTGGAACAGCGCGCCCTCCCCGTACTCCGGACGCGGCGCCTTCCCCGTCTTGTAGTCGACGATCCGCACCTCACCCGTCGGCGCGACATCCACCCGGTCGATCACCCCCCGCAACCGCAGCCCCGACTCCAGCTCCGCCTCCACGAACAGCTCCCGCTCCGCCGGCTCCAGACGCGTCGGATCCTCCAGCCCGAACCACCGCTCCACCAGCGACTCCGCCTCACCCAGCCACCGCGCGAGCCGCTCCCCGCCCTCGTCGTCGGCGAACAGCTCACCCAGCTCGGGACGGCCCTCCAGCAGCCGCTGCCACTGCCCCGGAACCAGCGCCTTCGCCCGCGGCGCCGTACGCTCCGCGGCCGGGGCGTCGAAAAGCCGCTCCAGCACCGCATGCACCAGCGTCCCCCGCGTGGCGGCCGCACTCGGCTTCTCCGGCAGCCGGTCGATCACCCGGAACCGGTACAACAGCGGACACTGCATGAAGTCGTTCGCCCGCGACGGCGACAGCGACGCCGGGGGTGCAGCCGGTGCAGCCGGGACGGACGCCGGGGACGCAACCGACACCGCCGAACCCGCGGACTCCGCGGAAGTGGCCTGACTCGTACTCATGACTCAGACCCTACGGCCCGCCACTGACAGCGAGCGCAATACCATCGACGTCACAGGACCGGGCACTGCATGATCGGAGCGTCGAATCATCGAGCGAGAGATGATCGAAGCAGAGGACCACCGGCCATCTCGCGACGAAGGGACCCCGTGAACGACCACGACCCGACGAACGGCTCGGGCCACGAGCGCTCACGCGCCACGTCCGGCGGCGACGGCACGCCCCCGGACCACGACGACGCCAAGCGCAAACGGCGCGACGGCCCCGGCGGCGGCCTCCTCATGGGCCGCCCCTTCGGCGTGCCCGTCTACGTCGCCCCCAGCTGGTTCCTCGTCGCCGCACTGATCACCTGGGTATTCGGCGACCAGCTCAACCGCGTCCTGCCCGAGCTGGGCGGCCTCAACTACCTGGTCTCCCTCTTCTTCGCCGTCGCCTTCTACGCCTCCGTCCTCGTCCACGAACTCGCCCACACCGTCGCCGCCCTCCACTACAAACTCCCGGTCCGCCGCATCCAGCTCCAGTTCTTCGGCGGCTCGTCCGAGATCGAGAAGGAATCCGAGAACCCCGGCCGGGAATTCGTCATCGCCGTCGTCGGACCCCTGCTCTCCCTCGTCCTCGCGGGCATCTTCTACCTCGGCATGAAAGCCGTGGAACCCGGAACGGTCCCCGGCGTCCTGCTCGCCGGACTGATGATCTCCAACCTCATCGTCGCGATCTTCAACCTCCTCCCCGGGCTCCCCCTCGACGGCGGCCGGATGCTCAGAGCCGTCGTCTGGAAGATCACCGGCAAACCCATGAGCGGCACCGTCGCCGCCGCCTGGGTCGGCCGCGCCCTCGCCGTCGCTGTCCTCATCGGCCTCCCCCTCTTCACCCACTCCGGCGCCCTCGGCACCCCAGGCCAGGAAATCGGCGGCATGCAATCCGTCACCGACGCCCTACTCGCCGCCATCCTCGCCGCCATCATCTGGACCGGCGCAGGCAACAGCCTGCGCACCGCCCGGCTCCGCGAACACCTCCCCGACCTCGCCGCCCGCACCCTCACCCGCCGAGCCGTCCCCGTCGAAGCCGACACCCCCCTCTCCGAAGCACTGCGCCGCGCCAACGAAGCCGGAGCCCGCGCCCTCGTCGTCGTCGACGGCCAAGGCCGGCCCACCGCCCTCGTCCGCGAAGCCGCCATCGTCGGCGTACCCCAGCACCGCCGCCCCTGGGTCGCCGTCGGCACCCTCGCCCAACCCCTCACCGACGGCATGCGCATGCCCGCCGACCTCGTCGGCGAACCCCTCCTCGAACACCTGCGCACCACCCCCGCCACCGAATACCTCGTCGTCGAAGACACCGGCGAGATCTACGGCGTCCTCTCCACCACCGACGTCGAACGCGCCTTCGTCGCCGCCATGACGCGGTAACTCTTTGTGGCTCGGTTCGCCTCCGGGGCGCTTAAGCCCCTTTTTTTCAAGGCTCGGTTCGCCTCCGGGGCGCTTAAGCCGTGTTCTTCAGTCGATCGTGCTCGACCGCTCGTTCCTCGCGGCCTGCGCGCGTTCTCCTTCCAGACCACGACGCGCCCCTTCGGCTCACTCGCCGTCCCGGGGCGAGGCTGCCCGGTTTGAGGGGGCCGGGGCGCGCGTTCTCCTTCCC
>NZ_JBHYZV010000165.1:0-3155 GCF_042753905.1 Streptomyces sp. NPDC059248
GGAGGGGGTCGTGGCGGAGAGGTCTTGTCGGAGGGGCATCCGGCGAGCCCGCGCCGGGACCGGTGTCAGCTCCGGGGAACCGTCTCGCCCGTCGCCGCGTCCACGACCTTCCGGTCGCCCAGCGGCGCGTCCAGCGCGACCTTCACGGTCTGCTCCTTGGCGATGGCGATACACGCCTTCCCCGGGTCGTTCCAGGTCCCCACGACCGATACCCGGACCGAGCCCCCGCTCTCCCGCGCGCTCGCCCGGTAGCTCTCGCACACCCCGCCGAAGAAGGTCAGCGACAGGGTCCGCCCGTCCGCGCGGTACGTCGTCACGGCGCTGCCCGTAGGCGCGGGCTTCGAGGCCGGGGGCGAGGCGTCCCCGCCGTCGTCCGACGGCGGCTTGTTACCACCACCGGGCGGCGGGGCCGGGGTGTCGTCCAGGAAGCGCTTCTCCACCGCCGGCTGGGCGTGGGTGAAGTCCGTACCCCCGCCGTGCGGCGCGACCCGGAACAGCCAAGCCGGTACGAAGGTCACCTCACCGTCGCCGTGGACGGCGGTCAGCCCGATGACGGCCCCCGTCACCGCGAGCCGCTGGGGCACCGGCTTCGCCGGGCCGCACCCCGCCGACTCCGGCCGGTCCGTGGTGACCGCGTCGTCACCGCCGCCGCCGAGCGGCATCGACGTGGCGCACGCTGAGGGCCCGTCCTGTCCCCGGCCGACCCCGCCCAGGGTCGCCTTGTTGGCCTCCTTCAGCGCCTCGTCCGCCGGGATCAGCGGATAGGTGTCCCGCTTCTCGGGGACCGACGCGAAGCCGGTCGCCCGCACCACCCGGCCGTCCGGGCCGATGACGAGCCGGGTGGCGTACCCCTGCGTCCGTACGCCGTCGATCAGCGGATCCGCCGTCACGATCCGGTCGGCGCCGACCGTCGCACGGGCGTCGACCACCGCGTCACCGCGCCCGAGCGCCTTCAGCACCGGCGCCGCCGCCTGCCGGGCACGGGCGTCCGACACCGGGGTGCCCGACGGGGTCGCGGGCCCCCGCCGGTCCGTGCAGACCGTGGTGCTCTCGCAGTTGTCGCCGCCGTCCGTCCCCGCGTGGGCGCCGTACGACCAGGAGCCCGGCGCCTTCGAACCCACCTCGACGGCCCCGCCCGTACCGTCGGCGTCCGGACCCGACCGCCACATACCGCCGGCGAGCCGGGGCGGCGCGGTCAGACCGAACGCCTTCGCCACCCGGGTCGCGTCGGCCGCCGCCGGGCCGCCGCCGGTCCGGTGGACGGCCGCCTCGTCGGGCCCGTCGGGGAACGCGACACCCTTGCCCCGTTCGAGGACCGAACCGAGGGGGCCCGGCTCCCCGGGGGCGATACCCGGCGCGTCGGCGAGCGCCGACTCCGTACGGATCTTCGGCGGCTGCCCGCCGCCCCCGGACCCGCGGGCCGACGCGCCCCGGTCGCCGCCGTCCGGCGAATCGGCCACCGCGAGATAGAGTCCGCTGCCGCCGCCCGCCACCAGCACCGCCGCCACGAGCGATGCGATCAGGGGGGAACGCCTGCGGGTCCCCCCCTCCTCCGTGCTCCGTGTACCGCTCACCTCGTACCCCTTCGCCTTGCCCCCTGCGGTCCCCCGAGCGGGAGCCACGGCGATGGGACGGAAGGCGGGCGCGTACGGTTCCCGGGCGCGGCCGAGAGCCGGGCCGCGACGGGCCCGGCGCCGGGATCCGGCTCAGTAGTACGGGGGCAGCCCCCGTACCAGCCGAACCGATGCCGGAGGCACCGCCACCCCCCTGATCAGGGACGGCGGGACCGGAACCGGTACGGGCACCGCGGCCACCGGCCAGTGCGGAGCCATCCGTGCGCAGTCCCCGCGCAATTGGGCGAGGGTGAAATCAGGATCCCGGGAGGCCGGAGTCGGGCTCGAGTTCGTCATAAGCGCACCGTATGCACCCTAGGTTCACTGGGAAAGATTCTACTATGGGGTAGTTTATGTTCCTTGGTCACCTGGCACGACCGGGTAGCGTTAGGCCTCGTTTCCCCCGCCACAGGAGCACACACGCCGTGCGAATCGCAGTTACCGGATCCATCGCCAACGACCATCTGATGACCTTCCCCGGTCGCTTCGCCGACCAGCTCGTCGCGGACCGGCTCCACACGGTCTCCCTCTCCTTCCTGGTCGACACCCTCCACGTGCGCAGGGGAGGCGTCGGCGCGAACATCTGCTTCGGCATGGGACAGCTCGGCACCGGGCCCATCCTCGTCGGCTCCGCCGGAGCCGACTTCGAGGAATACCGCGCCTGGCTCGACCGCCACGGCGTCGACACCGGATCCGTACGGATCTCCGAAGTCCTCCACACCGCGCGCTTCGTCTGCACCACCGACGCCGACCACAACCAGATCGGCTCCTTCTACACCGGCGCCATGAGCGAGGCCCGGCTCATCGAACTGAAATCCGTCGCCGACCGGGTCGGCGGCCTCGACCTCGTCCTCGTCGCCGCGGACGACCCCGAGGCGATGCTCCGCCACACCGAGGAATGCCGCACCCGCGAAATCCCCTTCGCCGCCGACTTCTCCCAGCAGATCGCCCGGATGAGCGGCGACGAAATCCGCATACTGCTCGACGGCGCCGTCTACCTCTTCTCCAACGAATACGAGAAGGGACTCATCGAAAGCAAGACCGGCTGGTCCGACGAGGAGATCCTCAGCCGAGTGGGCCACCGGGTCACCACCCTCGGCTCCCGCGGCGTACGGATCGAACGCGTCGGCGAGCCCGTCATCGAAGTCGGCTGCCCCCAAGAAGAAGCCAAAGTCGACCCCACCGGCGTCGGCGACGCCTTCCGCGCCGGATTCCTCTCCGGCCTCTCCTGGGGCGTGAGCCTGGAACGCGCCGCCCAAGTCGGCTGCATGCTCGCCACCCTCGTCGTCGAAACCCTCGGCACCCAGGAATACACCCTCAGCCGCGTCCACTTCATGGAACGCTTCTCCAAGGCATACGGCCACGACGCCGCCACCGAGGTCGAGAAGTACTTGTAGTTTTTCAAGGCTCGGTTCGCCTCCGGGGCGCTTCAGCCCCTTTTTTTCAAGGCTCGGTTCGCCTCCGGGGCGCTTCAGCCGTGTTCTTCAGTCGATCGTGCTCGACCGCTCGTTCCTCGCGGCCTGCGCGCGTTCTCCTTCCAGA
>NZ_JBHYZV010000166.1:0-2913 GCF_042753905.1 Streptomyces sp. NPDC059248
AACCCCGCAAACACCTCAGACGAATCCAACAACCCCACCGCCATACCCACCCACTGATGACCCTGACCCGGAAACACAAACACCACCCGACCACCACCAGACACCGGCCCCGAACCCACCACCACACCCGGAACCACCCCACCACCAGCCAACCCACCCAACCCACCAACCAACCCCTCACAACCCGAACCCACCACCACACCACGCCACCCCAACACCCCACGACCCTCAACCAAACCCCGAGCAACACCCCACACATCCCCACCCCCAACCACCGAAACCAACCCACCCGCAACACCCCGCACACCACCCAAAGAACCACCCGACACCACCAAAGCCACCACACCACCCCCCACCACACCACCGACGCCGGAACCGGAGTCGACGACCGCCGGGAGCGTCTCGGCGGCGGCCGGCGCCTCCTCCACGACGACATGGCAGTTCGTCCCGCCCATACCGAAGGAGGACACGCCGGCGACCAGCGGGCGGTCGGGCCGGGGCCAGGGCGTGAGGGTGCGCTGGACGGCGAGCCCCAGCTCGTCCATCGCTATCAGCGGGTTCGGCGAGGCGTAGTTGAGGCTGGGCGGCAGTTCCCGGTGGCGCAGGCTGAGCAGCACCTTCAGCAGCCCGACCAGACCGGCCGCGCCCTCCAGATGCCCGACGTTCGTCTTGGCGGAGCCGACGAGCAGTGGCGCGTCGGGGCTCCGGCCCTCGGCGAAGACCGCGCCGAGCGCCGCCGCCTCCACCGGGTCGCCGACCCGGGTCCCGGTGCCGTGCAGTTCGACGTACTGGACCGCGTCGGGGGCGATCCCGGCGTTGTCGTACGCGCGGCGCAGGACGTCTTCCTGGGCCCGCGCGCTGGGGACGGTCAGGCCGTCCGTGGCGCCGTCGTTGTTGGTGGCGGAGCCGCTGATGACGCCCAGGACCCGGTCGCCGTCGGCGAGGGCCCGGCTCAGCGGCTTGAGCAGCAGGGCGACGGCCCCCTCACCGCGGACGAAGCCGTTGGCGCGGGCGTCGAAGGTGTAGCAGCGGCCGTCCGGTGACAGTCCGCCGAACCGCTCCTCGGCGAGGGCGCTCTCGGGGAGGAGGTTCAGATTGACCCCGGCCACGATGGCCGCTTCGGACTCCCCGGACCGCAGGCTGTCGCAGGCCAGGTGCACGGCGACGAGCGACGACGACTGGGCCGAGTCCACGGTGAGGCTGGGTCCGCCGAGTCCCAGGTGGTACGAGACCCGGTTGGCGATCACGCCCCGGCTGGCGCCGGTCATGGTGTGCCGGGTGATGGCGGCGGAGCCGTGCCGGTGGACCAGGCCCGCGTAGTCGTCCCGCAGGGATCCGACGAAGACGCCGGTCCTGGTGCCGCGCAGGGTCGCGGGGACGACTCCGGCGTCCTCCAGGACGGCCCAGGCCAGTTCGAGGACGATCCGCTGCTGCGGGTCCATGGCGACGGCCTCGCGCGGGGAGATCCCGAAGAAGGCGGCGTCGAAGAGACCGGGGTCGTCGAGGAAGCCGCCGCGGCGCAGCCCGGGGTCGCCGGCCCCGTCGTCCGGTGTGTCCCAACGGCCTTCGGGGGCGTCGGTGATGGCGTGCGAGCCGCCGCGCAGCAGCTTCCAGAAGGCGGCGGGATCCGGCGCCATGGGCAGTCGGCAGGCGACTCCCGTGACGGCGATCCGCTCGTGACGGTTCTCGTCCCGCGGGTCCCGCACGAGTCGGGTTTCGGTTCCGTCCTGCGCCTTCATGAATGAATCCCCCAAGCAACAACGGAGCGAACAACAGAGCGAGAAAGGGAAGAGGGAGGGTGACGGGGTTTCCCGGTGTCCACCGCATGCCAGATGACGGCACCCAACGTAGGAGCGGGCAGTCACGGACCGGTAATGACCGATTCGGGCGGTCGTCGCGGTGTCCGTTACCGCTCCGTGGTCGCCCCGTGGGACCGCGGCCGTGGGCCGGTGATTCGCCATTGGGCCGGTGATTCGCCGATGGCCGGGTGGTGTGCGCGTACCCCTACGTTCGGTCGGGTCATCGCCGATGTCCGGAGCCCGAGGCCGACAGGGGCCGCCGGAGGGGAAGAGGGAACCATGGATCTGCAATTGGCGGGCAAGACCGCGGTCGTCACGGCGGCGAGCGGTGGAATCGGCGGCGCGGTGGTCCGTACCCTGCTCGGCGAGGGTGTCCGTGTCCTCGCCGCCGATGTGGCCGTCTCCACGGAGCTGAAGGAGTCCGGCGCGGTCACGGTGGAGGCCGATCTCCTCACCGAGGAGGGTGTGGAGGCGCTCCGGCGGGCCGCCGAGGCGGAGTTCGACGGGATCGATCTGCTGGTCAACGTGGTGGGCGGGATGTCGGGTCTGGACATCACCGACTTCTCGGCGATCACCGACGAGACCTGGGAGCGGGCCTTCCGGCTGAACTTCTACTCCAGTGTGCGGATCACGAAGGCCCTGGAGTCCCGGCTGCGGGAGTCCGTGGTCAATGTGTCCAGCAGCGTGGCCCGCTGGCCCGGCCAGGGCCCGTACTACTACGGCTCGTCGAAGGCGGCGCTCACGGCGTGGGCCAAGGCGCTCGCCGACGAGTACGGCAAGCGGGGCATCCGGGTGAACACGGTCTCGCCGGGGCTGATCCGCACCCCGCTGTGGGACGAGTACGGCCCCAAGGTGTCGGCGGAGTACGGGATGGAGTTCGACGAGTTCGCCACCCAGATCACGACCCTGGCCCAGGTGACCGCGGGCCGCTGGGGCACCGGCCAGGAGGTGGCCGACCTGATCGTCTTCCTGTCGTCCCCGGTCGCCGGGTACATCACGGGCGCCGACTATCTGATCGACGGCGGTATGCAGAAGGTCCTCTGAGCAAGCCCCCTGAGCGGCGATCCCGCCGCCCGGTGCCCCGGGGCGCCCCACCGCGTACGGTCCGCGGTGG
>NZ_JBHYZV010000167.1:0-2906 GCF_042753905.1 Streptomyces sp. NPDC059248
AGTGCCGGTCGGGACCCGTACGCGTTGCCGGCCCCGCCCCCGAGGGGGCGCACCCCTGAGGCGCCCGGCCGGCGACCGGCCCGCGCCCCCACCCCCGGCCTCTGTTGCCTCCGGGCCGATTCCCTGGTCATTTGCCTGGTCAGACACCCCGGTATCCTTCGGATGTCCACCACCCGAAGCCGAAGGGCAGACCCGTGAGTGCCAATCGCCCGGCCGCCGTCGTCGTTCTCGCAGCGGGTGAGGGCACCCGCATGAAGTCCAAGACCCCCAAGGTCCTCCATGAGATCTCCGGACGGTCCCTCGTAGGACATGTCGTCACCGCGGCGCGCGAGCTGGAGCCGGAGCATCTGGTCGTGGTCGTCGGTCATGCGGCCGACCAGGTCAGGGGCCATCTGACGGAGCGGTACGCCGGTACGCGCACCGCTTTCCAGGCCGAGCAGAACGGCACCGGGCACGCCGTCCGGATCGCCCTCGACGAGCTGGGGCAGAGCGTCACCGGCACGGTCGTCGTGGTCTGCGGCGACACCCCGCTGCTGTCCGGCGAGACGCTGACGGAGCTGGCCGCGACCCACTCGGGCGACGGCAACGCCGTGACGGTGCTCACGGCCGAGGTGCCGGATTCGACGGGCTACGGCCGGATCGTGCGGGACGCGGGGACCGGCGCGGTCACCGCGATCGTCGAGCACAAGGACGCGTCGGACGAGCAGCGGGCGATCCGGGAGATCAACTCCGGGGTGTTCGCCTTCGACGGCCAGCTGCTGGCCGACGCGCTCGGGAAGGTCCGGACGGACAACAGCCAGGGCGAGGAGTACCTGACCGACGTCCTGGGTATTCTCCGGGAGGCCGGCCACCGCGTCGGCGCCTGTGTCGCGGGCGACCACCGGGAGATCCTCGGGATCAACAACCGGGTCCAGCTCGCCGAGGCCCGCCGTCTGCTGAACGCCAGGCTGCTGGAGAGGGCGATGATGGCGGGGGTCACGGTCGTGGATCCGGGATCCGTACTCGTCGATTCCACCGTCACTTTTGAGCCAGACGCCATCATTCACCCGGGGACGCAGCTGCTCGGGGCGACCCATCTCGCCGAAGGCGCCGAGGTGGGCCCGAATACCCGCCTGAAGGACACCGTCGTGGGTGCGGGCGCCCGGGTGGACAACACCGTCGCGGACTCGGCCGAGATCGGCGAGGGCGCCTCCGTCGGCCCGTTCGCCTATCTGCGGCCCGGCGCGAGGCTGGGGAAGAAGGCCAAGGCCGGGACGTATGTCGAGATGAAGAACGCCACCATCGGCGAGGGGACCAAGGTCCCCCATCTGTCGTATGTCGGCGACGCCACGATCGGCGATTTCACCAATATCGGCGCGGCCAGCGTCTTTGTGAACTACGACGGAGAGGCGAAGCACCACACCACGATCGGCTCCCACTGCAAGACCGGTTCGGACAACATGTTTGTGGCTCCTGTCACGGTCGGGGACGGCGCCTACACCGCCGCCGGTTCGGTCATCACCAAGGATGTCCCGGCCGGTTCGCTGGCCGTCGCCCGTGGCCAGCAGCGGAATATCGAGGGTTGGGTGGCTCGCAAGCGGCCCGGGAGCGCCGCCGCACAGGCCGCCGCCTCGGCGACCGAGAAGACGCCCGGCGAGAACTGACCGGAAACAGGTGCGCCAAAGACGGCGTACCGTGATACGTGCACACATTCGGCTGGCTCGCGATGTCCCATGCCCGCGGCCAGAGAACACCCTCTGAGGAGACAGTGCTGTGACCGGGATCAAGACGACCGGCGAGAAGAAACTCATGTTCTTCTCCGGCCGCGCCCACCCCGAGCTGGCCGAGGAAGTCGCGCATCAACTGGGTGTCGGCCTGGTGCCGACCAAGGCCTTCGACTTCGCGAACGGCGAGATCTACGTCCGTTTCCAGGAGTCCGCGCGCGGTGCCGACTGCTTCCTGATGCAGAGCCACACGGCTCCCATCAATAAGTGGATCATGGAACAGCTGATCATGATCGATGCTCTGAAGCGGGCCTCCGCCCGGAGCATCACCGTGATCGTGCCGTTCTACGGCTACGCCCGTCAGGACAAGAAGCACCGCGGCCGTGAGCCGATCTCGGCCCGGCTGATCGCCGATCTGATGAAGACCGCGGGCGCGGACCGCCTGCTCACGATCGATCTGCACACCGACCAGATCCAGGGCTTCTTCGACGGCCCGGTCGACCACCTGTTCGCCCTGCCGGTGCTGGCCGACTACGTGGCCGCGAAGGTGGACCCGGCGAAGCTGACCGTGGTCTCCCCCGACGCCGGCCGGGTCCGGGTCGCCGACCGCTGGTGCGACCGGCTCGGCGCGCCGCTGGCCATCGTCCACAAGCGCCGGGACAAGGACGTCGCCAACAAGGTGACCGTCCACGAGGTCGTGGGCAATGTCGAGGGCCGGGTCTGCGTCCTGGTCGACGACATGATCGACACCGGTGGCACGATCTGCGCCGCGGCGGACGCGCTGTACGCCAACGGCGCGGAGGACGTCATCGTGACGGCCACGCACGGAGTGCTCTCCGGCCCGGCGGCGGACCGGCTGAAGAACTCCAAGGTGAGCGAGTTCGTCCTCACCAACACCCTGCCCACCCCGGGCGACCTGGAGCTGGACAAGATCACGGTGCTGTCGATGGCGCCGACGATCGCCCGCGCGGTCCGCGAGGTCTTCGAGGACGGCTCGGTCACCAGCCTCTTTGAGGAGCAGGGCTAGTGCTTTCCCGCCCCGGGGTCTCCACGCCCCGGGGCGGGCCGAAGGGCCGCGGTCTCCGTTTAGGTGACCGCGGCCCGTTAGGCGTTTGGGCTGGGGTTGGTCGGGGAGGCTGGCCGCCCCCCCGTGCGGCGGGGCGTTATGGAGCCGCAGATAGCATGACGCGTGGCCGGCCGGTA
>NZ_JBHYZV010000168.1:0-2810 GCF_042753905.1 Streptomyces sp. NPDC059248
CTCGACCACCACCACCTCCCCCTCACCACCATCACCAACACAACCCCCCACACCCACCTCTTCGACACCACCACCGTCCTCGAAAACTACCCACTCGATTTCAGCGCGATCAATGAGCTCGGAGATCTCCGTATCACCGGTTGGACCGCTCACGGCGACGGCGTCACCCACTATCCGCTGACGCTTTCCGTCGTGCCCGGGGAGCGATTGCGGATACGTCTCGCCTATCGCACCGACGCCTTCGACTCGGCGACCGCCCGGCGCTTTCTTGACCGCTATATCCGTCTGCTCGAAATCTACGCGCGGGCACCGGAGACCCGGGTCCGCGATATCGATCTACTCTCCGCCGACGAACGGAACCGGCTGGCGCCGAAGCGGTGGCGGGAGACGACATCCCGACCCCGGCCCCGGCTCCTTCCCGAGCTGTTCGAGGCCCGGGCCGCCGAGTCGCCGGACGCCGTCGCGGTCACCCATGGGTCCCGGTCGCTGACCTATGCCGAGCTGAACGCGGACGCCAACCGGCTCGCCCACCACCTGATCCGGCAGGGCATCGGTCCCGAGGACGTCGTCGCCCTGGTCCTCCCCCGGTCGCCGGAGACGATCGTCGCGATACTCGCCGTCCTCAAGGCCGGCGCCGCCTACCTCCCCGTCGACCCGGGCGACCCGGGCGACCGTCTCGCCTTCGTCGTCGACGACGCGCGGGCCGGTCATCTCCTGACCACGACGGAGACCGCCGGCGGCCTCCCCGGTCCGGCGGCGGCGCGTACGGTCCTCGACGATCCCGACACCGTACGACGGCTCGCGGAACTGCCCGCGTCCGATCCCGCGGACGCCGACCGCGTCGCACCGCTCCTCCCGGACCACCGCGCCTATGTCATCTACACCTCCGGCTCCACCGGCCGCCCCAAGGGGGTGGTGGTGCCGCATGCCACCGTGCACCGTCTGCTGACCGAGACGGACCACTGGTTCGGCTTCGGCCCCGACGACGTCTGGCTCCTCTTCCACTCCTACGCCTTCGACGTCTCCGTCTGGGAGATCTGGGGCGCCCTTCTGCACGGCGGCCGGATCGTGATCGCCCCGCTCACCACCAGCCGGATCGCCGCGGAGCTCCGCCGACTGATGGTGGACGAGGGGGTCACGGTCCTCAACCAGACGCCGTCGGCGTTCTACCAGCTGATCTCGGCCGACCGCGAGGCGACGCCCGCCGACGGACGGCTCGCCCTGCGCCGGGTGATCCTGGCGGGCGAGGCCCTCGACGCGACCCGGCTCGGCGACTGGTACGAGCGGCACGCGGAGACCGCGCCGGTCCTGGTGAATATGTACGGACCCACCGAGACCACCGTCTACGTCACCCATCACGGCATCACGACCGCCGACACCGGATCCGTGACGAGCACCATCGGGGTCCCCGTCCCCGATGTCCGGCTGCTCGTCCTCGACCGGCTGCTGCGGCCGGCGCCGCCGGGGGTCACGGGTGAGCTGTACGTCGCCGGGGCGGGCCTGGCCCGCGGCTATCTCCACCGGCCGGGACTCACCGCGGAACGCTTCGTCGCCGACCCCTACGGACCACCCGGCACCCGCATGTACCGCACCGGCGACCTCGCCCGCTGGAACGCGGACGGCGACCTCGACTATCTGGGGCGCGCCGACCACCAGGTGAAGGTGCGCGGTTACCGGATCGAGCTCGGCGAGATCGAGTCCGTGCTGAGCGGGCTTCCCGAGGTCGCCCGGGCCGCCGTGAGCACCCGGGTCGACCAGTCGGACAACACCCAGCTCATCGCCTATGTCGTGGCCTCCGACGGGGTGACGCCGGATACCGCCGCGTTACGCCGGGCCCTGCTCCGGCAGCTTCCGGACCATATGGTCCCGGGGGTGTTCGTGGTACTGGACGAGCTGCCGCTGAACACGAGCGGAAAGCTCGACCGGCGGGCCCTGCCCGTCCCCGGGGCCGCCGGCCGGACCGCCGACGGGGCGCCGGGCACCGAACGGGAGCGCGTCCTCGCCGGCCTCTTCGCCGACACCCTCGGTCTCGCGGATGTCGGTGTGAACGACAACTTCTTCCATCTGGGTGGCCATTCCCTGCTGGCGACCCGGCTGACCAGCCGGATCCGTACCGCTCTCGGCAAAGAGGTGACCGTCCGTACCCTCTTCGACCATCCCACGGTCGCCCGGCTCGCCCCGCGTCTCGACGACACCACCGCCGTCCGGCCCCCGCTCCGGGCCATCACCCGGCCCTCGCCCGTCCCGCTCTCCTCCGCCCAGCGGCGCCTGTGGTTCCTCAACCAGCTCCAAGGGCCCACCCCCACCTACAACATCCCGTTCATCATCAAGCTCACCGGAACGCTCGACACCCGAGCGCTTCAGCACGCGCTCACCGATCTCACCGAGCGCCACGAGGCCCTCCGTACCACCTTCCCCGAGGCCGACGGCACCCCCCACCAGCGGATCCACACCGGCGACGAGGCCGCGCCGCGGCTGATCCAGCGCCATATCGCGTCCGAGGAGCTGGCGGACTCCGTCGAGCGGGCCGTCCGGCAGGGGTTCACGCTCACCGAGGAGACGCCGCTCAGGACGACCCTGCTGACTACGGGTCCGAACGAACACACGCTCGTCGTCGTCGTCCATCACATCGCCGCCGACGGGGAGTCCATCCGTCCCCTGCTCACCGATCTTCTGCACGCCTATCAGGAACACACCGGGGGCGAGGTTCCCAGCCGTCCGGTGTTGCCGGTGCAGTACGCCGACTACACCCTCTGGCAGGAAACCCTCCTCGGCGACACAACCGACCCCACCAGCCTCGCCGCCCAACA
>NZ_JBHYZV010000169.1:0-2573 GCF_042753905.1 Streptomyces sp. NPDC059248
ACAAACCCCACATCACCCAAAAACCCCTGAACCAACCCCAACACCCACCCCAACAACCCACCAACACCCCCCACACCAACCCCACCCCCATCCCCATCGCCATCCCCCAACCACACCACCACATCCACCCCACCACCCACCGGCAACACACCACCCACCCCCACCACCACCCACCCACCACCGCCAACAACACCCACCCGCTCCCACACCACCCCAAACAACCCACCACCATCAGCTCCCGATATCACCTCCTCCCCGACCGGCAGCAGTTCGAGCGACTCCATCGAAGCGACCGGGGCGCCGGTGGCATCCGCCAGCCGTACGGAGGCCCGGCCGGGTCCGGTGAGCTTCAGACGGACCCGGAGCGCCGTTGTCACCACCGCGCCCACCTCGACCCCACCCCAGGTGAAGGGGAGCCGGGCGGGTCCTTCCACGCCGGCCACCGCCGGAAGCAACGGGTGGAGGGCGGCGTCCAGCAACGCCGGGTGCAGAACGAAACCGTGCCCCCCGCCGGTCTCCTCCTCGTCGAGAGCCACCTCGGCACAGATCTCGTCTTCCGTACGCCACACCCGGCGCAGCCCCGCGAACCCCCGGCCGTACCCGAACCCGGCGTCCGCCAGCCGGTCGTAGACACCGTCGAGCTCGATCTCGTCCGCTTCCACAGGCGGCCAGGGGGTTTCCAGCGCCTCCACCCCACCGGCGGCGGTCAGCCGCCCGCGGGCATGCGGCGTCCAGGGCGGCGGCTCCCCGTCCTCCCCCGCGTCCGGGCAGGCGTACAGCTCGAACGGCCGGGCGCCGCTCCCATCCGCTTCCCCCACGGTCGCCTGGAGCCGTACCCCCTTCCCCACGGGCAGCACCAAGGGGCTGGTCAGCGTCAGCTCCTCGACTCGGCCGAGCCCCACTGCCGCACCGGCGCGCAGGGCCAGATCCAGGAATCCGCTACCGGGGAACACCACCGCGCCGTGCACCGAGTGGCCCGCCAGCCAGGGGTGGGTGTCCAGGGATAGGTATCCCGTGAGCATATGGATGTCCCGGCCCGCCACGGGTACGGCGGCACCGAGGAAGGGGTGGGCCGTGGCGCGGAGGCCGAGGCCCTGGGCGTCGCCGGCGGCGGGGCTCGCCGTGAGCCAGTACCGGTCACGGCGGAAGGGGTACGTCGGCAGGTCGTCGACCCGGCCGCCGCCGGGGAAGGTCGTGTCCGGGTCGAGCGCCCCACCGCGCAGCCGCAGGAGCGCCAGGGCCGATGTGACGCCCGCCGCCTCGGGTCGGCCGGTGCGCAACAGGGGCAGGATCGCGCCGGGCCCGCCGGTCAGGCACTCCCGTACCAGCGCGCCGAGCACCGCGCCCGGACCCAGCTCCAGATAGTCGGTGACTCCCTCGGCTTCCAGGCGGCGTACCCCGTCTTGGAAGCGGACGGTCTCGCGGATGTGCCGGGTCCAGTAGTCGGGCGACCGGAGCTGGGCGGCGGTGGCGATCGCGCCGGTGACGTTGGAGACGACGGGGATACGGGACTCGTGGAAGGTGAGCCGCTCGGCCGCCGCCCTGAAGGCGTCCAGCACTCCGTCCATATGGGGCGAGTGGAAGGCGTGACCGACCCGCAGGCGCTTGCTCCCGCGACCCCGGGCCCGCCAGAGTGCCGCGAGCTCCTCCACCGCGGGTTCGTCACCGGATACGACGATCGACCGCGGCCCGTTGACCGCGGCGACGACGACAGCCGCCCCGCCCCCCGTCTCGTACCGCTCCAGCGTCTCGCGTACCTCATCCTCCGTGGCCTGGAGCGCGATCATGGCGCCGTCCCCGCGCGCGGAGCGCATGAGTCCGCCCCGGGTGGCGACGAGGGCGCACGCATCCTCCAAGGAGAAAACACCCGCGACATGTGCGGCGGTGATCTCGCCGATGGAGTGGCCGAGCAGCAGGTCGGGTACCGTGCCCCGGCTTTCGAGGAGGCGGAACAGCGCCACCCCCGTGGCGAACAGCGCGGCCTGTGCGACATCGGTCCGGTCGAGGAGCGCCGCTTCGGGTGATCCCTCGGGGGCGAAGAGGACGTCCGCGAGCGGGCGTGGCAGTTCGCCGTCGAGCAGTGCGCAGACATCGTCCAGCGCTCGGGCGAACGCGGGCATCCGCTCGTACAGCTCACGGCCCGTGCCCGGGCGTTGGCTGCCCTGACCGGGAAAGAGGAAGGCCGTTTTGCCACGCGGTACGGCTCCGTCGTCCCGTACGACGCCCGGCGAGTCCACGCCGTGCGCCAGCGCGTCGAGGCCCGTGAGGAGGTCCGTCCGGTCCGTGCCGATGACGGCGGCCCTGTGCTCCAGTGTCGTACGCATCGTCGCCAGCGACCATCCGAGGTCGACCGG
The DNA here is from genome assembly GCF_042753905.1 of Streptomyces sp. NPDC059248. Lineage (NCBI taxonomy): Bacteria > Bacillati > Actinomycetota > Actinomycetes > Kitasatosporales > Streptomycetaceae > Streptomyces > Streptomyces sp. NPDC059248. The sequence continues at coordinate 2,355 of NZ_JBHYZV010000169.1, forward strand.
GGACAGGTCGGGATGGTCGGTGAGGTATGTGTGCAACCGGCCCGCCAGCGCCTGCAACGCGGTCTCGTCCCGGCCCGAGACGAAGAGGGGCACCGGCACGGCGGGCCGTTCGCGTTCCTCTTCGCGGGGCTCGGTTTCCTGTGGTGGTGCGGGTTCTTCGAGGATGACATGAGCGTTCGTCCCGCTGATACCGAACGAGGAGACCCCCGCCCGCCGCGG
>NZ_JBHYZV010000170.1:0-2257 GCF_042753905.1 Streptomyces sp. NPDC059248
TCAACGGGACGTAACGACGGGAGGAAACGACCTCTCAGTTTGAGCGGGGACTGGACATGTAGTGCTGGACCGGGCGCCAGGGCGGGCCGTTTGGGCTGGGCGGCGGGGTATGGTCAGCCGGATGATGTCGAGGTGCCGAGCCGGTGGTTCGGGCCCGGGGGTATGAGCATCGGGCCGGTGCGCCGCCTGGGTATCAAGCCGGGGCCGTGCGGGTCCTCCACCGAGGCCCCCCTGCCTTGGTAGCGAGCTGTGACGTAGGAGTACTCGAAGGCGCCGGCGTTGGTCGTCAGCATGCCGGTCAGCCATGCCTCGACGTCGCGCTGTTTCGCGTAGACGAGGCGAAGTTGGTTCGCCGCACTCAGGTAGCGTCGCTCGATGCCCTCGACCATGCCCGCCAGACGGTCGAAGGCTTCCTGCAGGGGCACGCCCTGGTTCAGGAACCGGGTGATGTAGGAGACGTTCTCTTCTTCGTCGAAGCACTCCTTGCGGTAGCTGAGCAGGTCGTTGACGTAACAGAAATGCTCGCAGCCCAAGCGGTGCATATTGTCCCGCAATGGCGGGTAGGCGGCGAACTCTGGAGCCAGGTCGATGCCCAGGCAGTATTCGACCATGACCCAGATGAAGTTGGCCGCCATGTTGTTCAGCCGGTGGCTGAGGTACGTCTGGTCGGTGAGCGCCCACTGAGGATCTTCCTCAGGGTCCGCAAACTCGACCATCTCCATGGCGGTTCCGCGGATAAAGCGCAGAGCGGTCTCGATCAGCCGTGGACGGAAGGCATCGCTCGCCCGCGCCAGAACCGGATGCCAGGACTCCCACACGACATGCGCGGTCGCCGAAGCGCCCGGCCCCGGGGGTCCGTTGACCAAGACGTCTGCTGCCTCAGTCAGCAGTCCCAGCTTGTCGGGCTCAGTGGTGTGCCAGAGGTCGTCGAGCCAGTACAGCGAGACACATATTTTGGCAATGTCGAGGACACGCTCCGTGTCCATGTCCGGGTAGCACACGACGGACCACAGCCCGGCTTCGGACACCCCGCTATGCCATACAGAGCCTCCTTCCCACTCCCTTCGGGACCGCTCGGTCTCGAGCAGGAATTGCTCGGGATTGGGCAGGAATCGATCGGCCCACCGAGTGCATTCGGCACGGATCTCCCGGCTTTCGGGATGCCACCGATACGGGATGACCCGTTCGACATGAGGGAAGTTGATGATGGTGCCGTTGACGTCGTGAGATGGCGAACTCGTCGGAACATCGGTCACGTTCGGCCTGGGTGGCGATGTGTCGGGGGCCATTTTGGTGCGCTCCTTGTGTCCTTGCGCGTCAGACGGGATGCGGTTGGCACGGGCGGGGGCCGACTGCGGGGCTGGGCTGGCTCATCCGCGTTGGGTGCAGCTCCCTACGGGGGACTGGCTGAGCTGGGTATTTGCCTGATCGGCTCGCCTGCCGGCCGTAGAGGTCCGCGACAGCCGGACGACCGTCGACCGGTCGCGGACGATCACCTTCTCCACGTCGTGCGGGCCGTCCACGATGGTGATGTGGTCCGGAGCCTCTGCGGAGGTGCCGATGACCTCCTCGTGGCTCTCGTGGCGGTCGTGGCGGTCCGCACCGGCGCAGTACCCACGCGGGGGCGGCGATGAGGACGCGGTGGAGACAGGCTGCGGGCGGGGCGTGTTCACGCCGACCTCCGCACGGCGGTATCGGCGAGGTGGCGCAGTGCGTCTGTGGCGGCCGGGGCGATGGGGGCAGCGGCCAGGGCGGTCATGGCTTGCTCGTACCGTTCGGTGATCATGGTTTCGACGGTTCTGAGGCCACCAGCACCTCACCCGGTTCCAGGGCGGGCGTGGGCGGTACCGCGGGACAACTGCGGATTTCCGTTCCGGTCAAGATGACCGCCTCCTGGGAGCACGCGGACGGGATTCAGGTCTCGGGGGAAGCGCGGGCTGCCGGGCCGGGCGGACAGGACCAACCGCCTCCGGTGAGGGAGCGGACCCCTCGTACCTGCGCGCCAAGGGCACCGATGCCCCGACCGGTTCCGCCAGGGGCACTCTCCCATCAAGTACCCGACGCACCCCGGGTGACAAGAGCAGGCCATGATCGATGCGTGCACGTGTTGAACGGACGACACGGTCGGCAACACCGCACCCGGTCCGACCTCGAACAGATATCCGCGATCCGCCGACATGCGGCGTCCCCGCGCACAGTCGGCGATGGCTCTCTGCACCGTCAGAGGTCGTTTCCTCCCGTCGTTACGTCCCGTTGT
>NZ_JBHYZV010000171.1:0-2160 GCF_042753905.1 Streptomyces sp. NPDC059248
CCGCGGTGGGGCGCCCCGGCCTTTCGTCCCGCGCCGGTCGGGTCTCCCCCGGCCTTTCGTCCCGTGCCGGTCGGGCCTCCCCCGGCCCTTCAGCCGTACTCCACCGCCTCCCAGCAGGCTGGGCCGGGACAGCAACGGACCATCGGGAGGAGCGCCATGACTACGGAGCCGCGGACCGGGGAGTCCCGGGTCGCGCTGGTCACCGGGGCCACGCGGGGCATCGGCCGGGCGGTGGCCGGGACCCTGGGCGGTACCGGGAACAAGGTCTTCATCACCGCGCGCGGCGCCGACGACGTCGCGGCGACGGTGAAGGAGCTGACGGACGAGGGGGTCACGGCGGCCGGTATCGCCGCCGATGTCCGGCGGGGTGAGGACGTCGTACGGTCCGTGGCCGCGGCCGTCGACCGCTTCGGTCCGGTCGACGTCCTGGTGAACAACGCCGGGCGCAGCGGCGGCGGGGTGACCGCGCGGATCCCGGACGAGCTGTGGGACGACGTCCTGGCGACCAATCTGACGAGTGTCTTCCGGATGAGCCGCGAGGTGCTCACGACGGGCGGCATGGGGGACGGCAGGCCCGGCCGGATCGTCAATATCGCCTCCACGGGCGGTAAGCAGGGGGTGCTGCTGGGGGCGCCGTACAGCGCCTCGAAGCATGCGGTGGTCGGCTTCAGCAAGTCGCTGGGTCTGGAGCTGGCGAAGACGGGGATCACGGTCAACGCGGTCTGCCCCGGCTATGTGGAGACCCCGATGGCACGGTCGGTGCGGGAGGGGTACGCGGGTCACTGGGAGGTGTCCGTGGACGAGGTGCTGAAGCGCTTCGAGGCCAAGATCCCGCTGGGCCGCTACACCACGGCCGACGAGGTCGCCGCCCTGGTCGGCTATCTGGTGACCCCGGCCGCCGCCTCGATCACCGCGCAGGCGCTCAACGTCTGCGGCGGTCTCGGCAACTACTGATGGCGCGGTACGGCGCCGACGGCGCCCCGCTCGCTGGAGGAGGACGGGTTTCCCCATGGCAGTGACGCATCGAGCCCGGCACACGATCACCGTCGGCGCCCCGGCGCCCACGGTGTACGGAATCATCGCGGACGCCGCCGCCTGGCCGCGCGTCTTCCCCCCGTCGGTCCATGTGGAGCGGATACCGCTGGGCGATGGCGAGGAGACGCTGCGGGTCTGGGCGACGGCCCATGGCGGGGTGAAGTCGTGGGAGTCCCGGCGGCGGCTGGATCCGGACGGGCTGACGATCGGGTTCCGCCAGGTGCGGACCTCGGCGCCGGCCGCGTCCATGGGGGGCGAGTGGCGGCTCCGTCCGCTCTCCGGCACCAGCTGCGAGGTCGAGCTGCTGCACGAGTTCACGGCCGTCGACGACGATCCGGAGAACGTGGCGTGGCTGAACCGGGCGCTGGACGAGAACAGTTCGGCGGAGCTGAGCCGGATGAAGGCCACCGCCGAGTCGGTGGACCGGCTCGGGGAGCTGCTGTGCACGTTCGACGACGCGGTACGGATCGCGGCCCCGGCCGCCGAGGTGCACGCGTTCCTGTGGCGGGCCCGCGCCTGGGAGGAGCGGCTGCCGCATGTCGCCCGGGTGGAGCTGACGGAGCCGGGGCCGGACGTCCAGACGCTGGAGATGGACACGATCGCCCGCGACGGGTCCCGGCACACCACGGCGTCGGTACGGGTCGATCTGGGCCCGTCCAGGATCGTCTACAAGCAGCTGCGGGTACCGCCGCTGCTCACCGCGCATGTGGGGGCGTGGCTGCTGGACGAGGAGGACGGTGAGACCACGGCCACGGCCCGCCACACCGTGGTCGTCGACCCGTCGGCCGTGCGTCTGCTGGGCCCGGGCTCCACGGTCGCGGACGCGCGGGCGTACGTACGCGACGCGCTCGGCACCAACAGTCTGGCGACGCTGCGGCACGCCAAGGAGTTCACGGAACGGGCCGCGGCCACGGGCTGACGGGCGGCCACCGGCCCGGGGCGCGTACCCCCTGGCCGGTACGACCGGGGCGCGTACCCCTGGCCGGTACGACCGGGACGCGTACCCCCTGGCCGGTACGACCGGTACGGGGAACCCGGGCCGGGGGGCCGCCCGCCCCTTACGCAGAGACACAGCGGCCCCCGCCGACAACGTGGGGAGGGGAGAGGGCGGGCGCCCCGGTAACA
>NZ_JBHYZV010000172.1:0-2140 GCF_042753905.1 Streptomyces sp. NPDC059248
TCCCGGAGAGGACGGGCCGCCGGGGCCGCTGCCCGGAGGGATCAGTTGTGGGCGTGCAGGACCTCGTTCAGCCCGCCCCACACCGCGTTGTTCGGCCGGGCCTCCACCGCGCCCGTCACGGAGTTGCGGCGGAAGAGGATGTTGTTCGCGCCCGACAGGTCGCGCGCCTTGACGATCTCGCCGTCGGGCAGGGTGATCCGGGTCCCGGCGGTGACGTAGAGCCCGGCCTCGACGACGCACTCGTCGCCCAGCGCGATCCCGACGCCCGCCTCGGCGCCGATCAGGCAGCGCTCACCGATGGCGATGACCACATTGCCGCCGCCGGAGAGGGTGCCCATCGTGGAGGCGCCGCCGCCGATGTCGGAGCCGTCGCCGACGACGACCCCGGCGGAGATCCGGCCCTCCACCATCGAGGTGCCGAGGGTGCCCGCGTTGAAGTTGACGAAGCCCTCGTGCATCACGGTGGTGCCCTCGGCCAGGTGCGCGCCGAGGCGGACCCGGTCGGCGTCGGCGATCCGGACGCCCTTGGGGACCACGTAGTCCGTCATCCGCGGGAACTTGTCGACCCCAGTGACCTGGAGGTGCAGACCCTGGGCGCGGGCGTTGAGCCGCACCTTCTCGATGTCGTCGACGGCGACGGGGCCCAGCGACGTCCACGCCACATTCGCCAGCAGCCCGAAGAGCCCGTCGAGGCTCTGCCCGTGCGGCCGGATCAGCCGGTGGGAGAGCAGGTGGAGACGGAGGTAGGCGTCATGGGCGTCGAGCGGCTTCTCGTCGAGCGACGAGACGACCGTCCGGACGGCGACGACCTCGACGTTCCGGCGGGCGTCCAGGCCCACCGCCTCGGCGGCCCCGGCACCCAGCAGCTGGACGGTGCGGTCCGCGTCCAGGCGTTCGGTGCCGGAGGGGCCGGGCTCGGCGGCGAGTTCGGGGGCGGGGAACCAGGTGTCGAGAACGGTTCCGTCGGCGGCGATCGTGGCGAGCCCGGCAGCGACGGCACCGGTGGTGGTACGGGGGACGGTGGTATCGGTCATGGGGAAAACCTAACCGTCGCCGACGCCCCCGGGCGAACCCGTCTCACCGCCGGTACGGCGCCGGGGCTCAGCCGATGACCCGGCGCAGCATCTCGCGGACGTAGCTCTCGTCGTACGCCCGGCCGGTGCTCAGCACCTGCACGCTCACCCCGTCCACCAGCGCCGCGATCGCCCGCGCGGTGTCCCGGTCCACCCGGTGGGCGAGTGTCGTGACGACCTCCTCCACCCACTCCCCGGCGACCGGCCGCAGCGCCGGTCTGCGCAGCGCCGCCAGATACAGCTCGTAACACAGCTCGGCGTCGGCGCGTTCCCCGGCGAACCAGCGGCCCAGGACGCGCGCCAGTCCGGCCGGCAGATCGGATCCGGGGTCGGTGACCGCCGGGGAGTTCCGTACGGCCGCCGCGAAGCCCTCGTTGGACCGGCGCAGGGCGGCGATCAGCAGTTCGTCGAGGGACGCGAAGTGGTAGGTGGTGGAGCCCAGCGGCACATCGGCCTCGGCCGCCACACTGCGATGGCTGACACCGGCGATCCCGTCCCGGCCGACGACCCGGATCGCGGCGTCGATGATCCTGAGGCGGCGGTCGGGGTCGTAACGGCGGGCCATCAGTGGGCTCCGCCCACATTGAGGACGACGACCCCGGCGATCACCAGCCCGATCCCGGCTATCTTCGCGACGCTCGCCGACTCGCCCAGGAACATCATGCCGATGGCGGCGATCGCGGCCGTGCCGGCGCCCGCCCAGATGGCGTAGGCGGTTCCCACCGAGAGTGTCTTGAGGGTCTGCGCGAGCAGGGTGAAGGCGATCAGATAGCCGACGACCGTCAGCAGCGACGGCCACAGCTTGGTGAAGCCGTCGCTGTACTTCATCGCGGTGGTGGCGGCGACCTCGACGACGATGGCCCCGGCCAGCAGTCCGTATCCCATGCGTACGACTGTACACAGCGATATGTACGCCCGTACACAACGGCACCGGAAAACGGCCGTGGGGGGCGGGGGGGCCCCGGGGGGCCGGGCGGGGCCGGCGGGGCGGGGGGGCCCCCCGGCCGGGCACCGGGGGGGGGGAGGTGTTGAGGGGTGGGTTTGAAAAAATAAGAGGGCGACCGAAA
>NZ_JBHYZV010000173.1:0-2043 GCF_042753905.1 Streptomyces sp. NPDC059248
CTGATGTCAGGGGTCGCCGCCTCGGCCGTGTCCGGCCCCGGTCGCGTATCGAGCCGCGCCCGGGTCCGGGCGCGGCTCAGTTGAAGGAGTCGCCGCAGGCGCAGGAGCCGGTGGCGTTCGGGTTGTCGATGGTGAAGCCCTGCTTCTCGATGGTGTCGACGAAGTCGATGGAGGCGCCGCCCAGATACGGGGCGCTCATCCGGTCGGTGACGACCTTGACGCCGTCGAAGTCCTTGACGACATCGCCGTCGAGGGAGCGCTCGTCGAAGAACAGCTGGTAACGCAGGCCGGAGCAGCCGCCGGGCTGGACGGCGACGCGCAGCGCCAGATCGTCGCGGCCCTCCTGGTCGAGCAGGGCCTTCACCTTGGCCGCGGCGGCGTCGGACAGGAGGATGCCGTCACTCACGGTCTGGGTCTCGTCCGATACGGACATCTGCTTCATCACTCCCGGGATGGGCTCTCCCCACCGAGGCAGGGGAGGTACGGAGACTGCTTGCCGACATTGCAACCGGCGGGGCCGCGGATTCATTCCGGGCCCGAAGGCGGGTCTTGCGGGGTCTTTCCCCTTCATGCTCGCACATCGCTCCCGGGACCATCGGGGGCCGTCGCGCCGGATCGGGAGGTGCGTCACATTGACGCTATCGAGATCGTCAAAGTGACACGAAGTGATTATCATAGATAACGTCAATCAGACGAAAAGGGCTGATCGTAGAGAGAAAGGTGTGTGGGACGTGACCACCACCCCAGCCGGTACCGGGCAGCGGAGCGCCACGCTCGATGTGCAGCCGACGCCGCTCGCACTGCTGCTGCTCGGCCGGGAGGCCGACCCGAGGAGCGAGCGCGGCGTCGAGTGCCCCGGCGATCTCCCGTCCCCGTCCGATCCGGACCTGGTGGAGCGTGCCCGCGCCGCCAAGGCCAGGCTCGGCGAGCGCGTCTTCGTCCTGGGCCATCACTACCAGCGGGACGAGGTCATCCAGTTCGCCGATGTCACCGGCGACTCCTTCAAGCTGGCCCGGGACGCCGCGGCCCGGCCGGAGGCGGAGTACATCGTCTTCTGCGGTGTCCACTTCATGGCGGAGTCCGCGGACATCCTCACCACCGACGCCCAGAAGGTCGTCCTGCCCGATCTCGCGGCCGGCTGCTCGATGGCCGACATGGCGACGGCCGAGCAGGTCGCCGAGTGCTGGGACGTGCTGACCGAGGCCGGCATAGCCGAGCGGGTCGTCCCCGTCTCGTATATGAACTCCTCGGCGGACATCAAGGCGTTCACCGGCCGGCACGGCGGCACGATCTGCACCTCGTCCAACGCCAAGCGGGCGCTGGAGTGGGCGTTCGAGCAGGGTGAGCAGGTGCTCTTCCTCCCCGACCAGCACCTCGGGCGCAATACCGCCGTCCTCGACCTGGGCATGTCCCTCGACGACTGTGTGCTCTACAACCCGCACAAGCCGAACGGCGGGCTCACGGCGGACGAGCTGCGGAACGCGAAGATGATCCTGTGGCGGGGCCACTGCTCCGTCCACGGGCGCTTCTCGCTCGACTCCGTCGAGGACGTCCGGGCCCGGATCCCCGGCGTCAATGTGCTGGTGCACCCCGAGTGCAAGCACGAGGTGGTGAACGCGGCGGACTACGTCGGTTCGACCGAGTACATCATCAAGGCGCTGGACGCGGCCCCCGCCGGGTCGAAGTGGGCGATCGGCACCGAGCTGAACCTGGTCCGCCGGGTGGCCGCGGCCCACCCCGACAAGGAGGTCGTCTTCCTCGACCGTACGGTCTGCTTCTGCTCCACCATGAACCGGATCGATCTGCCGCATCTGGTGTGGGCCCTGGAGTCGCTGGCCGACGGCACCCTGGTGAACCGGATCCAGGTCGATCCGGAGACCGAGCGGTACGCGAAGCTGGCACTGGAGCGGATGCTCGCCCTGCCGTAACCTCCGCGTCTCCCCCGCCGACCCGTCCCGGGGGGCCCGGCCCCACCACCCGCCCGGGGCCCCCGGGGGGGGGGGGTATAAACAAAAACGAGCCCCCCCGAACATAGTGGAAATG
>NZ_JBHYZV010000174.1:0-2017 GCF_042753905.1 Streptomyces sp. NPDC059248
CCCCCGGGCGTGGTATCGCCCGGGGGTGCGTACGTCCGCCGTGCGGGCCCCGGCCTCAGTTGCCGAGCAGGTTCAGCAGGTTCTGGGTGGCCTGGAAGCCGTCTCCCGCCGTCAGCAGGAACCGGTGGATGCGCCCGACCGCCTGGTCACGCGGTTCGTCGGCGCCGTCGGCCACCGCCGCGTCCAGGGCGTCGGCATGGCTGAGCGCCGTGTCGGCCACGCCCTGCGGCGCCCGCGCGGCCTCCTCGCGCAGCAGCCGTGACAACTCCCCGTACGAGAAACGGACTTCCTGCGACTGGTGGTGATGGACGTTCGTCCGCGCCCCCGGACTGTTCACGGTGGCGGTGTTCGGGCCCGAACCGGAGGTCTGGTTGATGGTGAACCCGGGAGTGGCTTCCCTGCGGCCGACATTCGCCATGTTCTCCCTCACTCCGGCCTCCGTGGCCCGATAGCGGTACTCATTGATGGGATGGCGCGGGCCCACGACCTGGTGCGCGAAGCCCAGGCCCGTCAGCCTGCCCATGATGTGGTGGATGTCCGCCGAGTTCCAGGACCGGTCCGCGAAGTAGCGCGTCAGGTCGACGAAGACATCGGGAACGCTGCCGCTCTTGCCGCACAGATGGTCGAGAGCCTCCAGGGCGAGCCGGTCGGTCCGCTCGGGCGGGGTGGAACGGGGTGGCAGGGACTCCAGGAACGTCTGTGCCCGTCGTACCCGCGCCCGCACGTCCCGGCCGTGTTGGACGAAGAGGCAACAGAGGACCAGGACGATGCCGAACGGAAGGATGGTCGTGACGCTCACAGAGACGTCCTCCCCCTGGCTCTCCTGCTGAAAGGAGTCACAGGGTAGGGCGATCCGGGCGCCGGAACCAGATGTGGATCCGGCCATTCGCGGCAGCCGTGGAGCGATCTCCCACGGATCGCCCGTCAAGGCCCACCGCACTCGGCGGTGGGCCTTCGGCTTCCGGGGCAGGTCAGCTCGTGGGCACGCCGAGGTCGGCCGCGATCGCGCTGGTACGGGTGAAGACCGACTTCGGGTGCTCGGTGTCGCAGTACTTGTTGCCGGTGGTGACGATGCCGATCACCTTGCCGCCCGCGACGAGCGGGCCGCCCGAGTCACCCCGGCAGATGCTGTTCTGCGTACCGGCGGGCGGTGTACCGCAGACCTTCCGGGCGAGGGTGTCGGTCGTGTCGGTGAAGGGGTCGCACTGGGCGATGGGCGAGAGGACGAGCTGCGCCGACTTCAGCCGGGTGGCATTGGTGTCGCGCGCGATCCTGCCCCAGCCCACGGCCTTGGCGGTACTCCCCACCGTGTAGAGCGCGTTGTCCTGGGGGCCCGCCACCTTCAGGGGGGTGTAGGGCATCGCCCGGGACAGGGTGATCACGGCGGCGTCATTGCTCAGAAAACCCTGCTGCCCGTACTGGGGGTGGAGGAGGACCGAGCTGATCGAGCGGACCGTTCCCGTCCCGCTCGCCAGCTGGGTACGGCCCCCGATGACCTTCATGGCGGTAGCGGTCGCGTCGTCGACGCAGTGGGCCGCCGTCAGCACCTTGGTGGGCGCGATCAGGGTTCCGCCGCACGCCTGCTGACCGTCCGGCGTGGTGAGCAGCATCGCGTACGGATGGTCGGTGGTGGTGGTGTTCTGACCGTCGTGGATGGCGCCGGCCGGGACGGTGGTCACCGCGAGAGCGGTCGCCGCGAGGGCCGAGGTGGTGAGTACGGCAGCCGCACGCCTGCTGAACACGGACATGGTTCTCCCTTTCGATCCACTGCGCGCGACCGGTTCCGGCCACGCGCTCCGCGCAGCAGGACGGGAAATCCGGCCGGTACGTTCCCTTCTTCCGCGAATTCCCTTGCAGTGGGCACCTGTTGGCGCCGGGCGCGCTCCCCGCGTGAGCGGGGAGCCGCCGGGGAGCCGCCGGGTCTAGGGCGTTTCTTAGCGATCACCTCGCGGCCCAGATGTGGATGGCCGCGAGGTGTAGGGCTGCCCGGTAGATCGTTGCCGTCTTGTCGTAGCGG
>NZ_JBHYZV010000175.1:0-1985 GCF_042753905.1 Streptomyces sp. NPDC059248
GGGTTTGGTGGGTTCGGTGGTGTGGGGGTTGGTGCGGTCGGTGGTGTCGGAGCATCCGGGTCGGTTTGTGTTGGTGGATGTGGATGTGGATGTGGATGTGGATGTGGGTGGGTTGCCTGATTGGGGTGTGTTGGGTGGGTCGGAGTTCGGGGTGCGGGGTGGGGTGGTGTTTGTGCCTCGGTTGGAGCGGGTTGCTGTTGGTTCCGGTTCTGGTTGTGGGGTTGGTGGTGGTGGGTTGGTGGGTTTGGGTGGTGGGTCGGTGGTGGTGACGGGTGGGTCGGGTGTGTTGGGTGGGTTGGTGGCGCGGCGGTTGGTTGAGGTGTTTGGGGTGCGTCGTTTGGTGTTGGTGTCGCGTCGGGGTGGTGGTGCTCCGGGTGCGGTGGAGTTGGGTGGTGTGTTGGGGGGGTTGGGGTGTGAGGTGGTGTTCGAGGTGTGTGATGTGGGTGATCGTGGGGCGTTGGCGGGGGTGTTGGGGCGGATTCCGGTGGGGAGTCCGTTGGTGGGGGTGGTGCATACCGCGGGCATTCTCGACGACGGAGTCGTCACGGAGATGACTCCGGACCAGTTGGAGCGCGTTCTGCGTCCCAAGGCGGAAGCCGCCTGGCATCTCCATGAGCTGACCGAGGGGATGGACCTCTCACTCTTCGTCCTCTACTCCTCGATGGCCGGGTTGCTGGGCACGCCGGGTCAGGCGAACTACGCGGCGGCGAATACGTTTCTGGACGCTCTGGCGGCGTATCGCCGGGCCCGGGGTCTGCCGGGGCAGTCGCTCGCCTGGGGCCTGTGGGAGGAGTCCGGATCCCTGTCGGGAGGACTCGCCGAGGTCGATCTGAAACGTATGGCCAGGATGGGTCTCGCGCCCCTGTCGTCCGCCGACGCCATGGCGCTGTTCGACCAGGCGGTCACCTCCGATCGCGCCCTGGTCGCCGCGACCCGTCTCGACCTCACCCACGCGGGAGGACCCGACACCGGTCCCGCCCTCCTGCGAGGCCTGGCCCCCGGGGCCGGGGGCGAGGCCGGGCACCGAAGGGCCGGCGTCGCGCGCCGCCGGTCCGACGCGATGGGCCGGACCCCGTCGGCGGGACGGCTCGACGGGCTGTCGGCGGCCGACCGCCGACGTGCGGCCGCCGATCTCGTACGTACCCATGTCGCCGCCGTCCTCGGACACCACGACGTCCGGGGCATCCCCGGTGAGCGGGCCCTGACGGATCTGGGCTTCGACTCCCTCACATCCCTGGAACTCCGCAACCGGCTGACCGCCGCCACCGGGCTGGAACTGCCCGCCACCCTTGCCTTCGACCACCCTTCCCTCGACGCCCTCACCGCCCATCTCGTCGAGCGGATCCCGGCCCCCTCTCCGCAGTCGCAGTCGCAGTCGGAGCCTGAGCCGGCCCTTGCCGCCGCCCCGCGCCGACCGGACGTACGGCATACCGATGTCACGGACGACCCGGTGGTGATTGTGGGGATGGCGTGTCGTTTTCCTGGTGGTGTGGGGTCGCCGGGGGATTTGTGGGATTTGGTGGTTGAGGGGCGTGAGGGTGTGGGTGGGTTTCCGGTGAATCGGGGGTGGGATTTGGAGGGGTTGTTTCATTCGGATTCGTCGCGGGTGGGGACGTCGTCGACGCGTCGTGGTGGGTTTTTGTACGGGGCGGATGAGTTCGATGCGGGGTTTTTCGGGATGTCGCCGCGGGAGGCGTTGGCGACGGATCCGCAGCAGCGAGTGCTGTTGGAGACGGCGTGGGAACTCTTCGAAAACGCGGGCATCGACCCGCTGACGCTCAAGGGCAGCAGAACCGGTGTCTACACCGGTGTGATGTACCACGACTACGGCCCCGGGATCCGCGATGTCCCCCCGGACCTGGAGGGCTACTTCGCCAGCGGCACCGCGGGCAGCGTCGCCTCCGGTCGGTTGGCGTATTGGTTTGGGTTTGAGGGTCCTGCGGTGTCGGTGGATACGGCGTGTTCGTCGTCGTTGGTGGCGTTGC
>NZ_JBHYZV010000176.1:0-1952 GCF_042753905.1 Streptomyces sp. NPDC059248
CACCCCTTACAATCCCCAAAGGCAACCGACAAGGGAAAATTCGTCCCTTATCGGCACCTCCGGAAATTGTACAGCAAGGGGTCACTCCCAATAAAAAGACTACGACATATAAAACAGGTTTAGCTTCAGAGAAAAAGAGCATAAGGAAACTCGGTGCCACCCTAAAAAAAAGGGTGTCAAACAGGCTGTGCCTGTTGAGTTTCTATGCTCTTAGAACAGGTGCCGTTTTTGAAGCCAAAGATATAGCATAGATACCCCATAGATATAGCAGGGATATACCAAAATATCTCTAGAGATACGGGTATCTATGCTATATCTCTCTACAAGATTCCTCCACACGCTTGACGGAAATGCTTCAGCATTTTAGCACTCACTCGACAGAGTGTATAAGTGCGCCATTCGGAATTTCAAAGCTTCAAATTTCACAGAGAGTGCCCATTTATACACACCCCCTAAATCGTGGTGTGACAATGGGTTCTCGCCGGCTCGAAATCGGTTTGTCATTCTGACAAATAACCCTTCGGGAAATAAAAAAAACGGCTCCATAAAGAGGAACCGTTTTGCTTCAAAAATCACGTTTTGTGTTATACTGGAGAAACGAAATTGTGTTTTCAAAATTGTCATTTTCGACATGATAACTTTTCTCGTAGTGTGGTTTTGCCGAACCCACTACTTTTTTTATGTCTCCGAACTTCATTTCTTCCCGTTCCGGCTTAACAATCCCTTTTGATTTTCGATACATATTCATTCCGGAAGGATACATGTGCAGCCGTCCGCCTTTTAAAAATTTCTTTTCCCGACCTTCTACGATCTTTGTTTGCACCTCACAGCCCTCTGAAGCCACTTTTAAGGCTGTTTCCCTGTCTTGGACATCTTCTAGGTCTATATCAGTCAAATAAGCGCTCAAATAGGCTCCTATGTTGTCTATATCCTTTAATGACTTGATTGTTACAAATCCTAAACCCCATAGACTCCTTAATTCAGCATTTTTAATATAAATCTTATCCAAATCATTAAAGCGCATTAAAACATGACAATGCCAGGCTCCACGTCCTTGTGGCTCTACCACCGATAAATAATCTATCGAACTTTCTTTCTTGTATTTATAACGCAACCTGTCGATAAAATTTTGAAAATCACTATAAAGTTTTTTCGTGTCCGTCATATTTTTCTTGTATGTCAAAGTTATATGTAATTCATTTGGCCGTCCTATAAAATTGTTATTTATCAAATAACGCAGCTTCTTAAAGGTTTGTCTCAAAGAATTATAATTTTCCTGCCGATTTTCCGAATGCTCGAACTCCCGGATCTCCCCAGTAGAGAGGTCTACAAACCTATCCTTGTCCAATTTTTTGATATTATTTTTCCGGTTCATCTTCTCCATATGCTGAACTTCAATGACGTGATTCATAGTGGTCACTTTTACAACATCATTTGGAGCTATGAAAACCGCGTCACCATTGCGTTTATCCATCCATTTCCCCTCAATTTTTCCTGTAATGTTTAATTAAAATCAAGTTAATAATAAAGAACCCCAAATCCGAAGTCAGTTTTTCAACAAAAATTAGCGTCCTTTTCCCAAATAGTCCCTATACAATTCCTTAATAGCAAACTCAATTACAGCATCTTTTGAAACTCTTCCAAATTCATTGTGTTTTGTAAAATGTTCGGCTAATAACTCTAGCTTTTTAAATGTTTCAACAGTAATTCGAGGTCCAATTTGTTTTTTCTCTTCCATCCAAACACACTCCTAACAAGTTGTTAACATAATTCTAACATTGGAAATAATAGAATTCAAGAACAGAAAAAAGAAGCACACTCGGAATGATATTTCGTTTCCTTTTGATTCCGAGCCTCCACCCCTTACAATCCCCAAAGGCAACCGACAAGGGAAAATTCGTCCCTTATCGGCACCTCCGGAAATTGTACAGCAAGGGGTCACTCCCAATAAA
>NZ_JBHYZV010000177.1:0-1606 GCF_042753905.1 Streptomyces sp. NPDC059248
TCGTGGGCTGCGTCATTTGTTTATAACAGACCCCCCCTTACGGACGGGTCGTCCGGGCCCGGCCGTTAAAACCCCGCCGCCCCCGGTCGACCGGGGGCGGCGGGCTTCTGCCGTGGTGACGGCTCCGGTCGGCGCGCCGGAGGTCAGAGCGCCTGGGCCGCGGGCTTCACCATGCCGCGGACCGTACGGGACTTCACGAAGTCGCCGATGGCCGTCATCTCCCACTCGCCGGAGAACTGCCGGATGAGCTTGGCCATCATCACGCCCGTCTGGGGCTCGGCGCCGGTCAGGTCGAAGCGGACCAGCTCCTCACCGGACGCCGCGTCGATCAGACGGCAGTACGCCTTCGCGACCTCGGTGAACTTCTGGCCGGAGAACGAGTTCACCGTGAAGACCAGACCGGTCGCGTCGGCGGGCAGCCGCCCCAGATCGACCGTGATCACCTCGTCGTCGCCCGCGCCCTCACCCGTGAGGTTGTCGCCGGAGTGGACGATGGACTCGTTCAGGATCTTCAGCTTGCCGAAGTAGCAGCTGTCCAGATGGTTCCGCTGGGGGCCGTAGGCGATCACGGACGCGTCGAGGTCGATGTCCTTGCCGCGGTAGGCGGGCTCCCAGCCGAGACCCATCTTGACCCGGGAGAGCAGCGGACGGCCGCCCTTGACCAGGGACACCGTCTGGTTCTTCTGGAGATTGACCCGGCCCTTGTCCAGATTGATCTTGCCGGACGGGGCCGGGGGCGCCGCCGGCGCCGCGGGCGGCGCCGCGGCTGTCCGGGGATCGAAGGCCGGGGGCGCGGAGTTGGCGAACGCCCTCGTCGGAGCGGGCGCGGGCGGCGCGGGCGGTGCGACCGGCGGTGCCACCGGGGCGGCGGGTGCCTGCGCGGCCGCGGGCTCCTCGTCGACCGATACACCGAAGTCGGTGGCGATGCCCGCCAGGCCGTTGGCGTACCCCTGGCCCACGGCACGGACCTTCCACACGCCGTTGCGCCGGTAGACCTCCACGACGACGAGCGCCGTCTCCGCGCCCAGCCGGGGCGGGGTGAAGGTGGCCAGCGGGGCCCCGCTGTCACCGTCGCGGACGGTCGCCGTGGGCTCCACGCCCTGGAAGGTCTGACCCGCCGCGTCCGGGCTCGCCGTGACGACGATCCTCTCGATGCCGGGCGGCACGGCCGCCGTGTCCACCACGATCGCGTCCGGGGCGGCACCGCCACCGGAGCGATAGGTCACCCCGGGGCCCGAGGGCTGGTTGTAGAAGATGAAGTCGTCGTCGGAGCGCACCTTGCCGTCGGCGGTGAGGAGCAGGCCCGATACGTCGAGCCGCACGGGCGCGGCGACGTCCACCGCCACGCGGGGGGCGGACAGCGGGATATTCGAGCCGGGGGTCATTGCGGTCATGCCAGAAGTAACGACCGGGACCGGTTTGCCGTTCCCGTACCCTCGCGCCCGCTTCCCTCCGGCACCGCCTTTCACTCTCCGGGACCACACCAGGACGCACGTATTCCGGTTCCGGTGCCGACGAAGGACGCGGTGCCGACGAAGGACGAACGGACGAACGGAGGGGGCGGGGGGGCGGTGCCCACCCCGGGCGCCCCGGCCGCCCCCCGGCC
>NZ_JBHYZV010000178.1:0-1566 GCF_042753905.1 Streptomyces sp. NPDC059248
CCTCCGACCCGGCCGCCGTCTCCCTGTGCCTCGCCGACTTCGAGACGGTCTGGGAGCGCGCCATCCCGCACGAGATGTACACCGTCTAAGCCGCCAGTAGCCCATGACCGCCTCCCCGTCGTCCAGCGCACAAGCAGCCCGCGAGGCGCTGGCCGTGCGCTTGCAGCACCTGCGCAAGGACGCCGGCCTCACCGGGAAGGACCTCTCCGCCCGGTGCGGCTGGCACCCCGCGAAGACCACCCGCCTCCAGAAGGGCGACGCCCCGCCCTCCGACGCAGACATCCGCGCCTGGTGCGCGGCCTGCGGCGCCGAGGACCAGGCCGACGACCTCATCGCCACCGCCCGCGCCGTCGACTCGATGTACCTCGAGTGGCGCCGCCTGCACCGCAGCGGCATGCGGAAGGTCCAGGAGGACTGGAACAGCCTGCACGAGCGCACCCGCGTCTGCCGGGTCTACGTCTCCAACGTGCCCCCGGGCTTCTTCCAGACGCCCGCCTTCGCGACCGCCCTCATGGAGCGGATCACCGCTTTCCAGGGCACCCCGAACGACGTCTCCGAAGCAGTCGCGACCCGGATCGCCCGCTCCCGATTTCTCTACGAGGGCGGCCATCGCTACGTCGTCCTCATGGAGGAGTCCGTCCTGCGCTTCCGCACCGCCGACCCTGACGCGATGCGCGGACAGCTACGCCACCTCCTGGCCGTGATGCCGCTCGCCTCGGTGTCGCTGGGCATCATCCCGTTCACCGTGCAACGCATCATGTGGCCGCTGGAGGCGTTCTACCTCCACGACAACGACGTGGCCGTGGTGGATACCCTGACAGTAGAGATCAAGGTGAAACAGCCGCGCGAACTCGCCGACTACACCAAAGCCTTCGCCGGCCTCGCCGAGATGGCCGTCTACGGCGACGACGCCCGCGCCCTCATCAAGGCCGCCCTCGACGCCCTCGAGTGAAGTTCCGCAATCTCCCGCAACATCGTTGAGAAGCGCATCCCGCGCTGCGTAGCCTCAATGCCCCCTTGACGGACCACCAGCCGAAGGCGGGACCGCATGCGCGCACACAACCCACCACCACGCCCGACGAAGGCCGCAGCCTCCAGCCACCAGGCCACGGACAACCGTCCCCGGCCCTCCTGTCCCGCGCCGACCAGGGCTACGCCCGCTTCCTCCGCCGGCACAGCACCGACCAGAACGCTCAGCACGAGACCGGCCAGGAACACCACCGGTGAACCACCGCCCCCGGACCAAGCCGCCGGGCCGGCCCCCTCCGCGTACACCGTCCTGCACGACCCCGAGGACCTGATCGAGGAGCAACTGCCCCTCGACCGCCACCCTTACGAGAGCCTCGTCAAAGCCGTCCTCACCTGGACCACGCAGGACACACTCACCAGCTGCGACTACCAGCAGATCGCCCTCCAGCTCACCGGCCACGCCCGCGCCGTCGCCTCCGACGTCCGCCGCCAGGCCGACCGACTACCGAAAGGCACCGGGGAGCGGCCGAGCGCCGTGGACCTGCGCCGGGAGAGGTACGTGTGCCTGACCTCGCGCGACTGGGGCACAGCGCGCTT
>NZ_JBHYZV010000179.1:0-1438 GCF_042753905.1 Streptomyces sp. NPDC059248
CGTCCGGGTCGTCCACCGAGCGGCCCTGCTCCACGGAGATCGCGGCGTTGTTGACGAGGATGTCCAGGCCGCCGAAGTGCGCGACCACGTCGTCGATCAGGGCCGGCGCCTGACTGGTGTCGGCCTGGTCGGACTGGAAGGCGACGGCCGTGGCTCCGTTGCCGTGCACCTCGTGGACGACGGCTTGCGCTTGCTTCTCGGAGCTGACGTAAGTGAAGGCGACGCGGGCGCCCTGCTCGGCCAGCAGCCGTACTGTCGCGGCTCCCAGTCCGCGTGACCCCCCGGTGATCAGGGCGACCTTGTCCGTGAGTGGCTTGCTCATTCTTCTCACCTCGTTGATTGACCCTTCTCGGCAGTCGCAACGTTAATTGTGACGACGGCTTGTTGCAACCTTCACTGTTACGACTGCCGTAACATGGAGCTTCGCGACCAAGAGGAGGAGCCCATGAGCGCCAACAGCAGACTGACCATCGCCGCCCACGCGCTCGCCTGGATCGGCCTCTACCAGCGCCAAGGGCATGAAGTCGCCACCTCCGAGCAGATCGCGACCAGCGCCAACACCCCCCCCGTGGTGATCAGACGGCTGCTCGGCGAGCTGCGCAGGGCCGGGCTCGTGGAGTCCCGACGAGGCGTGGGCGCGGGCTGGTCACTGGCACGCGAGCTGGAGTCGATGACCCTGCTCGACGTGTACGAGGCAGTCGAACCCGGCCCGCTGTTCGCCATGCACCGCGCCACCCCGGACCAGGAATGCGTGGTAGGTCACGGCATCCAGCCGGCCATGCAGAGCATCTACGAGGGCATTGAGGAGACCGTGAGACACGAACTGGCCCGCGTCACGCTCGCGAACGTACTCCAAGACGTACTCGCGACACCTCGCTAACCTCTCCGCTACGCGCTGACATCACCAAGATCCCCAGGTCAACACGCTCAGCACAGCGAGGGTCGCCTGCGCCGCAACGCCTCAGAATCCAGCCATAAACTTGTCGAGCACCCCGCCCAACGCACCGTAGAGGCTGCAGCGAACCGAGTGATTCGCCCTGCGCCGCAGCCCGAACCCCACGATGAACGACAACGCGAAGAGACCGCCGAGGACCGCCGCTACGAGCGGGTTGTAGACGAAGGGCGGATTCCAGGGATCGTTGCAACGCAGGGGGGAGTGGTCAGTGCTGCCAGTCGGTTTCGCCGCCTGGGCCTACCAGGACTGGTTCGAGGCCTGAGCCGGTGAGGCTCCAGGACTCGTAGTCGGGATCTGGTTCGATGCAGAGTCGAGTGCCGTCGTCAAAGCCGAGGGACAGGGTGCCGAGCCCGGCGACCTCGGCTTCGGTGACGACCTTGGTGAACAGGCCGAGGAGCGGTGCCAGAGCCGTTCCCGCCCCAGGAAAGGGCGCGGTGTCGCAGGAGCTCGGCGAGCCGTGGGGGCAGCAGCACGGGGTGACGG
>NZ_JBHYZV010000180.1:0-1360 GCF_042753905.1 Streptomyces sp. NPDC059248
CAGGTACACCAGTGCCGCCATCGCTCGCTGAGACGGACGGAGCTTGCAGCGCCGGTCGCCCTCACGGGTGACGACCAGCATGGTCACCCACTCCACGAGGGCATGCGGCAGGTCGAGTGCGGCAGGAAAGATAACCAACGAGGCCCCCGAGCAGTGTTGTTGAGACGTCAGACATCTCGATCAACAGCTCGGGGGCCTCGCTCGTTGCGCTACACAAACCGTCACCCGATCGGTAGCCAACTCGAAGAAGCTCACTGCTAAGGGCTGTCCCGCAAATGATCTTCGGGTCGCCTCGGGTATGGGGGAGGCCGTTGTGCGGACCGCCGGTTTATCCGGTGAGGGCGAGGTTGTGCATGCGGGCGATGCCGAGCATGGCGTGATGGACGCCGTCGCCCTTCAGGCGGCAGTCGCGGAGGATCTTCCAGGTCTTCATGCGGGCGAAGACGTGCTCGACGCGGGCTCGGACCTGCTTGTGGGACTTGTTGTGTTCCTCTTTCCAGTCCGGGAGTCCGGCCTGTCCGCGCTCTCGGCGGTGCGGGATGACGAGTCCGGTGCCCGGGTAGCCGCCGTCGGCGATCGTGAGGGTCTTGCCGACGGCGGCCTTGGCGCCGGATTCCTCCCATGCCTTGCAGTCGTTGCGGTTGCCGGCGAGCGGCCGTCCGACCACCACGACCAGGCGGGTGTCGGCGTCGATGACGACCTGGTGGTTGGTGGAGTACCGGTAGTTCTTCGACCGCTCGGCGATGGTGTGATCCCGGGTGGGGACCAGTGTGCCGTCCACGATGAGCACGGTGTCCTTGGCGAATCGCTTGCGGGGCTGGAGCGCGAGCATCGGTCCGAGGTGGTCGATGATCCGGTCCGCCGCCGACTTCGACACCCCGAACAGCGGGGCGAGCTGCCGCATGGTCAGGTTTGTGCGCCAGTACGCCGCGACCAGCAGTGCCCGGTCCTCCAGGGGCAGGCTCCACGGCCGGCCCTTGCGGACCGCGTCCGCACCCTCGCGACGCAGCACCGTCACCAGCTTCCCGAACTGCCTCGGGCTCAGCCCGCTGAACGGGGCAATCCAGGACGGCTCCGACGCCGTGATCACACCAGCCACGCCAAGATCATCTCATCTGTGACCAGCAGTTACGGGACAGCCCTTACGACCTCGTGCATGGTTGGCGGTAGCGCGTCGAGAGCCGAGGGCCGGGGGATGTGTTCACGTTCGTGTACCGCTGGCCGTGGCCGCTTGCTGGTGCGAGAGCAGTCCGGCGACGGATTGGATGATGTCGCTCATGTGCTCGCGGCGGCCGTGGTGGCGGGCGAGGGATCGCCAGTTCTTGAGGTGGCCGATGCCGTGCTCGACCCGGATACGGCG
>NZ_JBHYZV010000181.1:0-1301 GCF_042753905.1 Streptomyces sp. NPDC059248
TGTTGGGCGGCGAGGCTGGTGGGGTCGGTTGTGTCGCCGAGGAGGGTTTCCTGCCAGAGGGTGTAGTCGGCGTACTGCACCGGCAACACCGGACGATCGGCCTGGAGGATTCCGGCGCTTTCCGGATCGGGGAACGGTGTGCCGGATTCCGCCGCCGTACCCTCGGTCTTCCGGTGATAGGCGTGCAGAAGATCAGTGAGCAGGGGACGGATGGACTCCCCGTCGGCGGCGATGTGATGGACGACCAGGACGAGCGTGTGCTCCGCGGGACCCGTGGTCAGCAGGGTGGCGCGGAGCGGTAGCTCCTCGGTGAGCGTGAACCCCCGCCGGACGATGTCGTCGACGCGCCCCTGAAGTTCCTCGGGGGCGATGTGGTGGCGATCGATGAGAGGGCCGGCTCCGTCGCCGGTGTGGATCCGCTGGTGGGGGGTGCCGTCGGCCTCGGGGAAGGTGGTGCGGAGTGTTTCGTGGCGCTCGGTGAGGTCGTCGAGGGCGTGCTGAAGTGCTTGGTGGTCGAGCGTTCCGGTGAGCTTGATGATGAAGGGGATGTTGTAGGTGGGGGTGGGCCCTTGGAGCTGGTTGAGGAACCACAGGCGCCGCTGGGCGGAGGAGAGCGGGACGGGCGAGGGCCGGGTGGTGGCCTGGAGCGGGGGCCGGACGGCGGTGGTGTCGTCGAGACGCGGGGCGAGCCGGGCGACCGTCGGGTGGTCGAAGAACGTGCGGACGGTCACTTCCTTGCCGAGGACGGCACGGATCCGGCTGGTCAGCTGAGTGGCGAGCAGGGAGTGGCCGCCGAGCTGGAAGAAGTTGTCGTGGACGCCGACCCGGGGGAGATCGAGGGTCTCGGCGAAGAGCCGGGCCAGAGCATGCTCGCGCTCGGTTCGCGGGGCCTGGTCGGTGATCTGCTCCTGGAGATCGGGTACGGGCAGGGCCCGGCGGTCCAGCTTTCCGCTCGTGGTCAGGGGCAGCTCGTCCAGCACCATGAACACCCCCGGGACCATATGGTCCGGAAGGGACTTGCGGAGGTGCTCGCGGATCTCGTCGGTATCGAGGACGGAGCCGGGAACCGCCACCGGATAGGCGATCAGACGGGTGGTGCCGGCATCGTCCGTATGGGTGCGTACCGCGGCCCGGTCGACCAACGGGTGCCGGGTGAGGGTGGCCTCGATCTCGCCGAGTTCGATGCGTAGTCCGCGGATTTTGACCTGGTGGTCGCTTCGGTCGAGGTAGTCGAGGTTGCCGTTGGTGGTCCAGCGGGCGAGGTCGCCGGTGCGGTACATGCGGGTGCCGGGTGGTCCGTA
>NZ_JBHYZV010000182.1:0-1198 GCF_042753905.1 Streptomyces sp. NPDC059248
TACAAAAACCCACCACGACGCGTCGACGACGTCCCCACCCGCGACGAATCCGAATGAAACAACCCCTCCAAATCCCACCCCCGATTCACCGGAAAACCACCCACACCCTCCCGCCCCTCAACCACCAAATCCCACAAATCCCCCGGCGACCCCACACCACCAGGAAAACGACACGCCATCCCCACAATCACCACCGGATCATCGGTGGCGAGAGCCTTGGCCACCGGGGCCCGTGGGGCCGGCGCGGCGCTGATGGTGAGCCGACCGTGGAGATGGCGGGCGAGCGCGAGGGGGGATGGATGGTCGAAGACCGTGGTCGGGGAGAGCTGTAGTCCGGTCAGGGCGGCGAGGAGATTCCGGAGTTCGACACCGGCGAGTGAGTCGAGGCCCAGCTCCCGGAACGCCCGCGCGGGAGCGATACCCGCATGGTCGGGATGTCCGAGCACCTCGGCCACCCGGGCGCATACCTGATCCAGTACGGCGTCGAACCGCTCGTCCTCGGGGAGGGCGGTGATACGGCGGGCCCACACGGGGTCCGGTCCGACCCCGGTCGCGGCCCCCACCTCCGCGCCTCGGATCCTCGTACGAGGTCGTGCCGGCGTTCGGAGGAGCCGGCTCAGCAGGGGCGACGGCGGCCCGGACCCCGTCTCCGCCGCCGACGGGTCGAGGAGGGCCGGTACGACGAGTGCCCTATCGCTCACGAGTGCGGCGTCGAAGAGTGCGAGGGCCCGGTCGACCGGGAGCGGGAGGAACCCCGAGCGGGCCCATCGGGCGCGGGCGGCGGCGTCCAGTGTGGCGCCCATACCGCCTTCGCCCTCCCACAGGCCCCAGGCGAGCGACTGCCCCGGCAGACCCCGGGCCCGGCGATGCGCCGCCAGAGCGTCCAGGAACGTATTCGCCGCCGCGTAGTTCGCCTGACCCGGCGCACCGATGAGGCCGGATACGGAGGAGAACAGGACGAAGGCGGCGAGCGGCAGATCCTTCGTCAGTTCATGGAGATGCCAGGCGGCGTCGGCCTTGGGGCGGAGGACGTCGGCCAGGCGCTCCGTGGTGAGTGATTCCACCGTCGCGTCGTCGAGGATGCCCGCGGTATGCACCACCCCCACCAACGGACTCCCCACCGGAATCCGCCCCAACACCCCCCCCCCCGCCCCCCCCGGACCCACCACCCGCCCCACCCAAGCAACCCACGCGCCCC
>NZ_JBHYZV010000183.1:0-1162 GCF_042753905.1 Streptomyces sp. NPDC059248
GTGCCGGGATGCGGAAACGACACCTTCAGCACGGCGCTCTCCTCAGCCCGACGGCGTCCCGGAACGATGACGCCAACACCCCCGTGCATGACCTCGCCATCTGGTACACACCCCCAGCGCCCCAGCAACTCCTCCACGATCCCAGGCAGCTCGGCGAGCCACACCGCCCCGGCCTCCCCCTCGCGGTCGACGGTGCTCCGTGCGAACTCCTCTGGCATCGCGATCATCCCGGCACCCTACGCGCCAGCCCGACACAGCCACCAAGTCCAAAGCTGGCGGCTGCCGCCGCCCGGCAGACCGCGCACTTCGAAGATCGCGATCTACAGCTGGAGTATTACTGAGGTTGAACGCGTGGTGTCGTAGGGGGTGACGGCTGGCCGGTGGCTGCGGTATCACCGAAGGTATGCGGTATCCACAAGGGGGCGGGCTGACCGCCGAACGGCAGGCGTTCCGCAAGGAGTTACGGCTCAGGGCGGCTGAGCGGTTCGCCCTGGGCGAGGGCAGTACAGCGATCGCCAGAGATCTGCGGGTCAGTGTCCGCTCGGTCCAGCGATGGCGTCACGCATGGGCCGAGGGCGGCCCGCGATCCCTGCGGTCGCAGGGGCCAGCGTCCCTCCCAAGGCTGAGCAGTCGGCAGTTCGCGCGGCTTGAGGCGGAGCTGGCCAAGGGACCGGCCGCGCATGGCTGGGAGGACCAGCGCTGGACGCTGGCCCGGGTCAAGACGGTGATCGGCCGGCGCTTCCATCTGACGTACACGATCCAGGGTGTGCGGAAGCTGTTGGTGCGTAACGGCTGGTCCTGCCAGGTTCCGGCCCGTCGCGCCATTGAGCGGGACGATGACGCGGTCGCGGGGTGGGTCAAGGAGGTGTGGCCCCGCGCGGAAGGTTAGCGGCGGCCCGTGGGGCCTGGCTGGTCTTCGAGGACGAAGCCGGCTTCTCCATGACGCCGCCGCACGCGAAGACCTGGTCGCTACGCGGCCGCACCCCGGTGGTCCGGGTCCGCGGCCGTTCCCGCAGACGGATATCCATCGCCGCGCTGACCTGCTACAAACCCGGCCACAGGTCGCGGCTGATCTACTGGCCGCGCCGGGACGACGGCCGCCGCGACGGTCGCAAGAGCTTCTCCTGGCGCGACTACCGGGATCTACTGATCGCCGCCCACC
>NZ_JBHYZV010000184.1:0-1036 GCF_042753905.1 Streptomyces sp. NPDC059248
AGTGGGTAGTTTTCGAGGACGGTGGTGGTGTCGAAGAGGTGGGTGTGGGGGGTTGTGTTGGTGATGGTGGTGAGGGGGAGGTGGTGGTGGTCGAGGAGTTGGGCTTGTTGGTTTTGGAGTTGGGTGAGGTGTTGGGTGAGGGTGTGGTTGTGGTTGATGGTGGTGTGGGTGGGGATGGTGTTGATGAAGAGGCCGATCATGGTGTTGATGTGGGGTATTTCGGGGGGTCGGCCGTTGACGGTGGTTCCGAAGGTGATGTCGTTTTGGTTGGTGTGGTGGTGGAGGAGGAGTGCCCAGGTTGTTTGGATGAGGGTGTTGAGGGTGTGTCCGTTTTTGCGGGTGTGGTGGTGGAGTTGGGTGGTGGTGTGGGTGGTGAGGTGTTGGGTGTGGTGTTGGGGTGGGGTGGTGGGTGGTGTGGGGTTGGGGGTGGTGAGGGTGGTGGGTTGGGTGAGGGTGTGGAGGTGTTTGGTCCAGGCGGTGGTGGCGGGTTGGGGGTTTTGGTGGTGGAGGTGGGTGAGGTAGGTCTTGTAGGGGGTGGGTGTGGGGAGTGGGGGGTTGTTGGGGTGGTGGTAGAGGGTGAGGAGTTCGGTGATGAGGAGGGGGAGGGACCAGCCGTCGATGAGGATGTGGTGGATGGTGAGGGTGAGGGTGTGGTGGTGGGGGGTTTGGTGGATGAGGTGGTAGCGGAGGAGGGGTGGGGTGTGCATGGTGAAGCGTTGGTTGCGGGTGTGGTGGAGGATGTTTTGGGTGTGGTGTTGGCGGGTGGTGGGGTTGTGGTGGGTGAGGTCGGTTTCGGTGAAGGGGATGGTGGTGTGGGTGGGGATGATTTGGAGGGGGTGGTTGTCGGGTCGGGTGAGGAAGCAGGCGGAGAGGTGGGGGTGTCGGGTGAGGAGTTGTTGTGCGGCTTGTCGGAGGCGTGGGGTGTTGAGGGGTCCTTCGAGTTCGAGGGTGATCTGGACGATGTAGATGTCGGGGGATTCTTCGTCGTAGAGGGCGTGGAAGAGCAGGCCTTCCTGCAACGGCGCCAACGGCAGGA